>JBKJQC010000922.1:0-13031 GCA_046593995.1 Polyangiales bacterium | reverse complement strand
TCGCCGACGAGCTGACCAAGGCGCACGGCATCACCGCACGCGTGGTGGCGGCGGATCTCGCGGATCCCGGCGCGCCGCAGGGCATCTTCGACGCCTGCAAGGACCGGCCGGTGGACTTCCTCTTCAACAACGCCGGCTTCGGGTCGAACGGCGCGTTCGTCGAGCTCTCGCTCTCGCGTGAGCTCGAGATGGTGCAGGTGAACGTCACTGCGCTCGTCGCCCTCAGTCACCTCTTTGCGGTGCCGATGAAGGCGCGCGGCTTCGGTCGCGTGTGCAACATCGCCTCGACCGCCGGCTTCCAGCCCGGTCCGTACATGGCGACGTACTACGCGACCAAGGCGTTCGTGATCTCGTTCTCCGAGGCGCTCGGCCACGAGCTGCGCGGCAGCGGCGTGACGGTGACCTGTCACTGCCCGGGCGCGACGCAGACGGAGTTCGCCTCGCGCGCCGGGAACGAGAACACGGCCTTGTTCAAGGCGGGTGTGGCGTCCGCGGAGGACGTCGCCGCGCACGCGTATCGCGCGACGATGAAGGGGGAGCTCCTCGCGATCCACGGCATGAAGAACTGGCTCGGCGTGGAGTCGCTCCGGATCGCGCCGCGCGCGATGGTGCGGAACATCGCGGCCAAGCTCAATCGCAGCTGATGATCCGGCTCGTCGCGCCCGCGAAGCTCCTGGCATGGGGAGGGGTCGTCGCGCTCGTCGCGTGCGGGGGTCCGCAGGCTGCGTCTACGCGAGAGTCTCCGGCGCAGCGTCCGGAGCGACACGTCGTCCTGATCTCGATCGACGGCCTCCGCGCGGATTGGCTCGGGAACGCGAGCGTCCGCGCGCCCACGCTGCGCGCGCTCGCCGCGGCGGGGGCCATCGCCGAAGGCATGACCTCGGTGTGGCCGACGGTGACCTATCCCGCGCATGCGACGCTGGTCACCGGGGTGCGCCCGGCGCGACACGGCATCCTCAACAACGGTCCCTTCGATCCGCTGCGGAAGAACCAAGAGGGATGGTCGTGGTACGCGAGCGAGCTGCGCGCGAAGCCGCTCTGGGACACGGCGCACGCGGCCGGCGTGACCACCGCGAACGTGTACTGGCCGGTCACCGTCGGCGCGGCGATCGACTGGAGCATTCCGCAGATCTGGCGCGCGAAGAACGACGAGGACGACAAGCTCCTCGACGCGCTCTCGACGCCTGGGCTCATGGCCGCGATCCGAGCGCGCTATGGGCGTACACCCGCCGAGCACCGCAGCGACGCCGAGCGCGCCGAGGCCGCCGAGTACATCCTCGAGTCGAAGCGGCCGGGGCTCGCGCTCGTCTACCTCACCGATCTCGACACCGTGCAGCACGCGAGCGGCCCGTTCTCGGCGCCGGCGCTCGCGACGCTCGAGGCGATCGACCGGTACGTCGCGCGCCTGATCCGCGCGACCGAGCGCGCGCACACTCGCGAGACGACGACGTTCGTCGTGGTGTCGGATCACGGGTTCCTCCCGATCACCAAGGTGACGAAGCCCGGTGTGCTGCTGCATGCGGCGGGGCTCCTCGACGTCGACGCGAGTGGCGCGCCGACCGCATGGCGCGCGGCCGCGTGGAAGTCGGGCGGCACCTGCGCGATCATGCTCCGCGATCCGAACGACGTGGCGCTGCGCGAGACGGTGCGCCGTCTCTTCGAGGAGGCCGCGAAGAGCCCGGAGAGCGGCATCGCGAAGGTGCACGAAGGGAGCGCGATCGCAGCGCGCGGCGGCTTTCCCGGCGTAGCGTTCGTTCTCGAGGCGCAGGACGGGTTCGCGTTCTCGCAGTCGCTCGACGCTCCGGTGGTGAGCGAGACCGCCGAGCGCGGTGTACACGGCTATCCGCCCGATCGACCCGAGATGCGCGCGACGTTGATCCTCTCCGGCGCCGGGATCGTCCCCGGCGCGAAGCTCCCCGTCGTCGACATGGTCGACGTCGCGCCGACCATCGCGAAGCTGCTCGCGCTCTCCATGCCCGCCGTCGAAGGCCACGTCCTCGACGCCGCCCTCGCGCGCTAAATGACCGAGCGTGATTCTCGAACGCTCGGATCGAACACGGAGGCACGGAGGCACGGAGCTCCCTGAAGTGCTGCCGCGCGCCCCCAGCGATGTCTCGCCGACCATTGCATCGAGGTACGGCCTGCGGAGCGAGGCTCGAAGCGTCGCGATCGGCAGACTCTCGAACCTCCGCGCCTCCGTGCCTCCGTGTTCAATCGATCAGGTACGCCGAGTTCGAGAATCGAGATCGTTGATTTAGACCCTAGACCCTAGACCTCTCGTGAGCCCGAGGGGCGTTTCGAGTAGCGCGACGTGCTGTTCGCGTACGCGTAGCGCTCGACGAGCGCGCGGAAGCGGGGGAGCTCGAAGCGTGAGAGCAAGGGCATGAAGGCGGGCTCGACGCCGTCTTCGCGCGCGATCTCGTCGAAGCGACGCAGGCCGACGTCGTTGGCCGCGAGCACGTACGGCATCACCTCGCTCTTGCCGGCCTCGAACGCCGAGAAGAGCAGCGACGCCTTGAGGTACGACGCGGAGACGTCCGCGAACGCGGGCCGCACGCCGCGCAGATAGCGGCTGAAGGGCTCGGCGATCACGCGCTTCCGTGGCGTGTCCTTCAAGCCGGCCGTCTCGAGCTGCTTCCGGAAGTACTCGCTCGCCGACATGCCGGTGCCCTTGCGGCGCTCGGCCTCGTACCCCTCGGCGACGACGACGATCGCATAGGGCGCTTTGGCGAGCGCAGCGGCGATCTCCTCGAGGACCTCGTCGGAGAAATGGAAGAACGGCAGCACGACGAGGTGCGCGCGCGCGGCGACGCCGCAGTGGAGGACGTGACGTCCGCCGCGGTTGCCCATCATCTCGAGCACGTAGATGCGCTTGTGTGTGTACGCGTCCTCGTAGAGGCCGCGCGCGATCGTCGCACCGGCCTCGACGCCCGTGAGGAACCCGATCGCGCGGTCTCCACCGAGATCGTTGTCGACCGAGACGTTGACGAAACCCATCGGCAGCTTCGGAGCGAGGTCGCCCATGTCCCTGAGCAGCGCCTTTGCGCCCTCGAACGTCCCGTTCCCGCCGACGCAGCACATGTGCGTGAACCCTTGCGAGCGCACCATCTCGGCGGCGGCAAGACGCGGCGCCTGGTCGAGGAAGCCGGTGTAGCGCTCGCTCCGGAAGTCGCTCCCGGCGTCGAGCACGCGGCGGCCCATCGAGCGCACGGGGATCCCCTTCGCGAGCAGCGCGTAGCGATCCTTTCGGCCGACGATCAAGCGCTCGAAGCGCGGCTCCGAGATCGCGTCGGGTGTGAGCGAGCGGAACCCCTCGGTCGCGGCCCAGACCTCGTAGCCGCGGCGCACGCCCTCTTCGGTGAGGGCCACGGCGACCGACGCGTAGCCGGGAGAGTTCCCTCCGTCGAACACGAGGAGAAGCCTCCGCTCCGATGCGGAGACCTCGTTGGGGAGCCCGAACTGGACGTTCGCCACGTTCCCTACCTCTATCACGTACCGTGCCGATCCGTGACTCATCCATGCGTGACGCGCCGCACGGATGCGCAGCAAATATGAGGCGGGCGCTGCGCCGGCGGTTCTGACATACTGCGTCAATGTTCCCGCCGATCGACGACCTGCGCGTCGAGCGACTCCGGCCGCTCCTGTCGCCCGCGATCCTCCTCGAGCAACACCCGCTCGAGAACGCGGCGTTCGTCGAGACGACGCGCCGTCGCATCGAGCGCGTGCTCTCCGGCGACGACGATCGCCTCGTCGTCATCGTCGGGCCCTGCTCGATCCACGACGTCGAAGCCGCGCTCGACTACGCGAATCGCCTGCGCGACGAGTCACGGAAGCTCGAGGCCGATCTCGTCGTCGTGATGCGCGTGTACTTCGAGAAGCCGCGCACCACGGTCGGCTGGAAGGGGCTCATCAACGATCCGCGTCTCGACGGCTCCTTCAAGATCAACGAAGGGCTCGGCCTCGCGCGCGGTCTGCTCGTGGAGCTCGCGCGCATGGGCGTCCCCGCCGGCTGCGAGTTCCTCGACGTGATCACGCCGCAGTACGTCGCGGACGCAGTGTCGTGGGGCGCGATCGGCGCGCGCACGACCGAGAGTCAGGTGCACCGCGAGCTCGCTTCCGGTCTCTCGATGCCCGTCGGCTTCAAGAACGGCACCAACGGTGACATCCAGATCGCGATCGACGCAGTGCGCGCGGCGCGTCACCCGCACTGCTTCCTCGGGGTCACGAAGCAGGGGCTGACCGCGATCGTCGAGACGCGCGGCAACGATGCTTGTCACGTGATCCTCCGTGGAGGCGGCGGCAAGCCGAACTACGATCGGGAATCGGTCGACGCGGCCGCGCAGCGTCTCCGCCAGGCGAACCTGCCGGCGCGCCTGATGATCGACTGCTCGCACGGCAACAGCGGCAAGGATCCGAACCGGCAGCCGGACGTCGGAGACGACATCGCGCGGCAGATCGAGCAGGGGAGCCACGCGCCGTTCGGCGTGATGCTCGAGAGCCATCTCGTGGGCGGACGACAGGACGTGGTCGCCGGCCAGACGCTCACGCGCGGGCAGAGCATCACCGACGCGTGCCTCGCCTGGGACCGCACCGTGCCCATCCTCGAGCGCCTCGCGAAAGCGGTGCGCACCCGTCGCGACGGCCCGAAGATCGGCGCATGACCGACGCGAGCACCGCGGCGACGCCGTAGGAGCGGCGGAGGATGCAGCGAGCGTCGCGCCGTGCGAGGAGATACGCATGCGAATCCTGGTGACGGGTGGGGCGGGGTTCCTCGGGTCGCACCTCGTCGACCGCTTGCTCGCGGACGGTCACGAGGTCATCGCGCTCGACAACCTGCAGACCGGCGCGCGACGGAACCTCGCGCACCTCGAGCGAGAGGCGCGCTTCTCGTTGCGCTTCTCGTTCATCGAGCACGACGTGACGAAGCCGTACGACGTGGGGCCCGTCGACCGGATCTACAACTTGGCCTGTGCGGCGAGCCCGCCGCGCTACCAAGCGGATCCGATCCACACGACGCTGACGAGCGTCCTCGGAGCGCTGCACGCGCTCGAGCACGCGCGGAGGCACGCCCACACCGTGAAGACGCGCGTCATGCAGGCGTCGACGAGCGAGGTCTACGGCGATCCGGACGTCCATCCGCAGCCCGAGAGCTACCGAGGGAACGTGAACCCGCTCGGGCCGCGCGCCTGCTACGACGAAGGGAAGCGCTGCGCCGAGAGCCTGTTCATGGATCATCACCGGGTGCACGGCACCGCGGTGCGCATCGCGCGCATCTTCAACACGTACGGCCCACGCATGGACCTCGAGGACGGTCGCGTCGTCTCGACCTTCATCGCGCAGGCGCTCCGGGGCGAGCCGCTCACGATCTTCGGCGAGGGGCAGCAGACGCGCGCGTTCTGCTACGTCGACGATCTGATCGACGGCTTCGTGCGATTGATGGAGAACGAGCGCGAGATCGGTCCGTTCAACCTCGGGAACCCCGGCGAGTTCACCGTTCGCGAGCTCGCCGAGCTCGTGCTGGAGATGACCGGCGCGAAGAGCGAGCTCGTGGCGCGGCCGCTCCCCGTCGACGATCCGAAGCAGCGTCGGCCGGTGATCGACCGCGCGCGCACCGAGCTCGGGTTCGAGCCGAAGGTGGCGCTCCGCGAGGGCCTACGTCGCACGATCGACGAGTTCCGCACGCGCCTGTGACCCCTCAGGCGTTGTTCGTGATCCGCGCGGCGAGCGCCATCAGCACGAGCACTGGCGTGTTCTGACCGTCGCTCGGGATCGCCGACGGCCCGATGACGTAGGGTTCGAAGGGCGGTTCCGGCGGGAGGTGCACGGGCTGTCGGGCCCAGCGCTCGACGACGGGATCGGCCGTGATCACGAGCGTGCTCGTCGGGGCGGAGATGCGTCGCGCGACCGCCTTCGTCCAGCGCGGCCACGAAAGCCGGAGCGCGGAGTGGCAGCCGTCCGGCGCGACGATCACGATCCCGTGGACTGGGTTCGCGTCGCGCACGAGCACGACGACGACCGTCTCCGCGTCGCGCGGCGCGCCGCCATCGACGTTCTCACTGCGCACGCTCTCGAACGTGGGGACGTCCACACGCAGCACCTCGCGCAGCAGATCCGGTGCCAAGCGCGGACGGTAGCGGAACTCGCGGAGGATCTCGGCGACGGATGACATGGGCGTGAAGGCGAGCGTCCGCCGTCCCCCCGAACGGCTCGCAACTTTCGGTTTGATGCAATTCAATAGATTGGGTTGTGGCCCACGAGCTTGGTCCCGTCTCCCTGCGACGCGTTTCCGTCGCCCGGGTCGTTCGCGTAGCAGGGCCGGTTGCGCTGGCTGTTCGATGCGCGCTGCCCGGTCTCCCGGCAGCCGCTCGGACCGTCTCGGTTGACCGCGGGCGCCGGCCGGTCGAACACCGCCGACCATGGACCTCTGTGCGCTCTCGGCCACGCAGATGCGCGAGCTCCTCGATCGACGCGAGGTCTCCTCGGTCGACCTGGTGAAGGCCCACCTCACGCGCATCGACGCGCGCGATCATGCGCTGAAATCGTACACGCACGTCTTCCGCGAACAGTCCGTCGCGAGCGCGCGCGAGGCCGACGCGCGGCGCGCCAAGGCGCAGACTCGCTCGCTGCTCGACGGCCTGCCGGTGTCCGTGAAGGAGTCGCTCGACATGGAGGGCATGGCCTCCACGATGGGCGTCGAGTCGCGCCGCTCGCATCGCGCGACCTCCGACGCGGTGATGGTCCGGGTCCTGAAGGAGTGCGGCGCGATCATCCTCGGCCGCACCAACATCTCGCAGTATCTCGTGTTCCACGAGAGCCGGAACCCCGTCTTCGGACAGACGGCGAACCCGTGGGCGCTCGACCGCGGTCCCGGCGGCTCCTCGGGCGGCGAGGGCGCGGCGATCGCTTCCGGTATCTCGCCGCTCGGAATCGGGACGGACATCGGGGGCAGCATCCGCGTGCCGGCGCACTTCTGCGGCATCGCTGGGCTGAAGCCGACCCTCGATCGATGGAGCAACCGCGGCTCCAACACATCGCTCACCGGACAAGAGGCGGTGCGCGGCCAGATCGGGCCGATGGCGCGCACCACGGCCGACGTGACGCTCCTGATGCACGCGCTCGATCCGCTGCGCCTCTCCGCGCTCGATGGTCGCGTGCCGCCGCTGCCCTTCGAGGATCCGAAGAAGATCGACCTCTCGAAGCTGCGCGTGGGTGTGTTCGAGGACGACGGTCTCGTGCGCAGCTCGCGCGCACTCGAGCGGGCGGTCCGGCGCGCGTCGGACGCGCTGAAGGATCGCGGCGCGACCATCGTGCCGTTCCTGCCACCGCGGATCGCGGAGCACATCTTCCTCTACTTCGCGGCGCTCTCCGCCGACGGAGGCGCGATCATGCGTCGCGGCCTCGAGGGCGGACACACGGATCCGGTGCTGAAGGGTCTCCGCCGCATCGCCGATCTGCCCGCGCCGCTGCGTGCCGCGGCCTCCCGCGCCGCGCTCGTCCTCGGACAGGAGAACATCGCGCGCCTCCTCGAGGCGATCGGCGAGAAGAGCGTCGAAGAGTACTGGGGAATCACGAACCAGCTCCGCGCCTATCGGTTCGAGGTGAGCGACGCCCTCGACCGCGCGGGGATCGACGTCGTGCTCTGCCCGCCGCACGCGACGCCCGCGCTGCCACACCTCGGCGCCAAGGACTTCGTCCTCGCCGGCAGCCCGTCGATGCTGTGGAACATCATGCAGTTCCCGGCGGGCGTGGTCCCCGTCACGCGCGTGCGCGCCGACGAGACGAAGCGCGAGGCGAAGTTCGATCGCCTCGAGACGCTCGCCGCGAAGGTCGACGACGGGAGCACCGGTCTGCCCATCGGCGTGCAGGTCGTCGCGCGTCCGTGGCGCGAGGATCTCTGCCTCGCCGCCATGCAGGCGATCGAGGACGGCGTCCGCGGCGATCGCGAGTTCCCGCTCACCCCTGTGTGACCATGTCTCCCGGGGGAGCGCTGACGGTCAGCGCGTGCGGCGGCGAGCGCGTCGCGCGGCCCCGACGACACCCGCGAACGCGAGCGCCACCACGCCGCTCGTCGAAGGGCCGGTGCCGGTCGTCGCGCACGACCGCGCGCAGCCGCTCTCGCTCTTCTGCGGCGCGAGACCCGCCGGCGGCGGCGCCGATGCGAGCCCCTTCGGCGCGACCTTCTTCGCGGAGACGTACCCCACCGGCACGAGGACCGCGGGGCACTCGGCCTCCTTCGGCTCGCCCTTCCACGGCTCGATGTGGATGCACTGGCCGGACTCGGGCTCGCGCTCGATCTCCTCGCCGGACTTGTCCATCACGGGCGGGCAGTCGAGCTTCTGAACAGGGCCGTTCGCGCCGTAGAGGTAGCAGCCGCCGTCGTGGCGCTTGATGCGCTGGGGGAGCTCGCCCGCCTTCTTCTCGGCGAGCTTCACCGGGTCGGGCACGGTCGAAGGGGCAGGGGGGTTCGCCGCACTCCTCGCCGAGATCGCAGACATTGCACCCACGGAGAGCGCGGCCACGACCTGAACGAATGGTCGCCGCGTAGTCGAGATCGGCCTCATCGCCGTGGTTCGATTCCGTGGCCGCGCCCCCGTTCCGTGGCCGCGCCCACCCTCCGTCCCTCCCTACTGGCGCCCCCTCGCAATCTCCAAGAGAAAAACAGGGAGACGGGGAGACGAGGAGGTCGAGATGTCTGCCGATCTCTGCTGCTGCTTCGCCGCTGCTGTGGCCGCGCCACCGTCCCACTCGGTGTCGAGACCCGGATTGAACACGGAGGCACGGAGGCACGGAGGTCGAGAGTGAGAGTGTGCTGCCGCGCGCGTGCGACGACGTGGTCGTTGCGACGGCGGCATCGACGTCATCGCCTCGATCGGCAGACCGCTCGAGCCTCCGCGTCCCTCCGTGCCTCCGTGCCTCCGTGTTCTTCTCGAGCGCGACGAGGGCGCTGCCGGCGCCGATCTGCGGAGTTGTCGCGTGAGCAGCGATCGGCACAACTCTGGGATCCCGTCTCCTTGTTCGTTTCTCCAGAGGCGGGTCAGTCGATCGAGCGGCGGAGGGCTGCCGCGTCGGTCACGACGAGGTGTTTGCCCGACTTCGCGAGCAGTCCGCGGCGCACGAAGCTCGCGAGGGTCTTGTTCACGCTCTCGCGGGTCGCGCCGATCAGCTCGCCGAGCTCCCGTTGGCTGAGATCGATGTCGATCAACGTTCCACCGGCGATGATCTTGCCGTGCTCGCTCGCGAGCGACGCCAGCGTCGACGCGAGACGCGCGGGGATGCTCTGCCCCTCGGCGGACTCGATGCGCTCGGTGAGGCGTCGGAGTCGTCGCGCGAGGACGCGCAGCACCTTCACCGCCACGGCCGGCCGCGCGCGGAGCATGCGCTCGAACGCGGCGCGCTCGATCACGAGGAGCAACGTCGGCTCGATCGCGCGCACCGTCGCGGAGCGGGTCCCGCCGTCGAGGATCGCGAGCTCCCCGAAGATCTCACCGGGTCCCATCACGGAGAGCGCAGCGTCGTGGCCGTCGCGCGCGAGCGCGGTCACCTTCAGCCGTCCGTGCACGACGACATACGCCGCGTCCGCCGGCTCGCCCTGTCGCACCACGTGGATCCGCGGCGCGTACGTCTTCGCGTGCGTGACCGTCGCGATCGCGTCGATCTCGGTGGGCTCGAGCTCGCGGAGGAGATCGAGCCTGCCGAGGATGCGACGGTGATCGACTTTGGTCGTCATCTCTCTCGCGCCGGCTGGCTCACAGCGAGCGAACGAGCTCGCGGACGAGCGCGCGGGCGACGTGGCGGCGGTAGTCGCCGGTCGATCGCACGTCGTCGATGGGGGACACGTCGGCGTCGACGGCGCGCTCGACCTCGGAGAGATCGATCGCGGAGGTAGCCTTTCCTTCGATCGCCGCCCGCACGCGCGCGAGCGGCGAAGTCACCGGACCGACGGAGGCCATGCCGAAGCGCGCGCTCTTCACCACGCCGCCGTGCACTTCGACGACGGCCGCGAGCGCGACCTTCGAGATCGCCTGCGCGAGCCGGGTCCCGACCTTGCGCCACACCCATTTCGCGCTCGGCGAAGGGACGCGCACGTCGACCCACGCGATCAGCTCCTCGGGCGCGCGCTGGGTCTTCTTGTACGCGGTGTAGAAGTCCGAGAGGGGGACCGTACGCTCGCCGCGCGGGCCGATGAGGCCGACCACGGTGTCGAGGGCGAAGAGACCGCACACTCCGTCGGCTGCGGGGGAGGCGGTGGCGATGTTTCCCGCGAGCGTGCCGCGCGCCTGGATCTGCACGGCGCCCACGTCCTTCGACATCGCGGCGAGGAGCGGGATGCGCGATGCGAGCGGTTCGCGACGCAAGGTCAGGTAGGTGACCCCGCCGCCGAGCCGGATCGTGTCGCCTCGGTCGTCGATGCGTGCGAGCTCCGGGACGGACGAGACGTCGAGGATCGTCCTTCCCGGGCGGAGCACTGCGCTCGGCGCCGCGAGGTGCGACTCGACGATCAGATCAGTGCCGCCGGCGAGCACGTGGAACGGCGTGCCGCTCTTCGCGAGCTCGGCCACGCGCGCGACCGCATCGGCCAGGGACCGTGCGCGCTCGAACGCAACGCCGTCGAGCGTCGGGTGCAACGCGGGATGATCGCTCACTGCGCGCTCCCCTTGTCGAGAGCGCTGTCGAGAGCGCTGCCCGCGCGCACTTCGGCCGCATGCCGGATGGCGTCGACGATGCGCTGGTAGCCCGTGCAGCGACAGATGTTGCCGGCGATCGCGTCGCGGATCTGCGCGTCGTTCGGCTTCGGAACGATGCGGAGGAGCGCTTCGGCGGAGAGGAGCATGCCGGGGGTGCAGATCCCGCACTGGGCTCCGCCGTCGTCGATGAAGCAGCGCTGCAGCGGCGCGAGGTGCTCGGGCGTGCCGAGCCCCTCGACCGTGACCACGTCCTTGCCCTCGACCTGCCCGGCGAGGACCAGGCACGCGTTCACCGGCTCGCCGTCGATCAGGACGGTGCACGAGCCGCACTCCCCCTCGCCGCATCCCTCCTTGGTGCCGGTGAGGCCCATCGGACCGCGCAGGACATCGAGCAGCCGTGCGAGCGGGCTCGCGTCGACGCTGTGCTTCTTACCGTTCACGGAGAGCTCGAGCATCTCAGACAGTCTCCTGTAGCTTGCGCACGCGCGCGAAGATCTTCTCGGGGAGCAGCGGCAGATCCGGGAGCATGGAGGCGACGCCCTTCGGTAGCTTCACCTCGTGCAAGAGCGCGTGCTCGACCGCAGCCGCGATCGCCGGCGCCCCACCGTCCATCGGCAGCTCGCCCACG
The DNA here is from genome assembly GCA_046593995.1 of Polyangiales bacterium. GTDB lineage: Bacteria > Myxococcota_A > Polyangia > Polyangiales > JADJMO01 > JALHOE01. The sequence continues at coordinate 1,718 of JBKJQC010000922.1, read as the reverse complement.
CCCTTCGCGCCGCCAGGCCCAGGGGGGAACGGGACCTCGACGAGGATGGTCTCGAACGGAGGTGCGTCGACCGCCGTCGGCACGATGTAGTTCGTCATGCGCGCGTTCGCGATCGAGCCGTCCGGCCGCCAGACGACGTCCTCGTAGAGGGCCCAGCCGATCGCCTGCAGCGTGCCCCCCTCGACCTGACCCGCGCAGAGCACGGGGTGGATCGCGCGGCCGACGTCCGTCGCGCTCCACAGCTTGAGGACGCGCGTCTCGTAGGTGTCGAGATCGACCTCGACCTCCGCGACGTCGACCGCCCACGAGAAGCACGGGTATGCGTCGCCGGTGTACGTGGCCTCGTCGAACTGGCGCGTGACCGGCGGCTCGTACTGCTGGAGCGACGAGACGATCCCTCCGACGCGATGGAGCAAGCGATCGGCCGCGGTCTCCCACGACTCGCCCTCCTTCTGCTCTTCGCGGACTCGATCGGCGATCTCTTTCGCGGCCTTGCCCACGATCGAGCCGACGACCATGACGGTGCGCGATGCGACCGTCGGGCCGCTGTCGGGCACCTTGGACGTGTTCGGGTTCTCGAGATCGATCGTGTCGAACGGACGGCCGGCAGCGTCGGCGGCGATCTGGCGGAACACCGTCTCGGTGCCCTGGCCGATGTCCGTCGAGGCAGAGCGGATGTTCAAGCGTCCGCCGGCCGTGAGATCGACCGCGACCTTGCCCTTGAGACGCCGCTCGCCCGAGCCGGTGAACCCGGCGCCGTGCATGAAGGAGCTGATGCCGATGCCGCGCCGCACACGCTTCCCTTCCTTCGCGAGGCGGGCGTTGTACGCGTCGACGTTCGCCTTGCGGGCGACGTAGTCGCACGCCTTGGTGACCGCTTCGAAGCACGCGCGGCCGCCGACCGACACGTTCAGCGTCTGGCCGGTGCAGGTGACGTCCCCTTCGTCGAGGAGGTTCTGCTTCCGGAGGTCGTGCGGATCGCGCCCGAGCGCGCGCGCGACCGCGTCGACGTGGCGCTCGATCGCCCAGATCGTCTGCGGGGCACCGAAGCCGCGGAACGCACCGTTCGGCGGGGTGCTCGTCGCGACGGCGGTGGCCTCGACGCGGTGGTGCTGGAAGCGGTACGCGCCGCATGCGTGGAGGGCGCCTCGCGAGAGCACGACGGGCGTGAGCGTCACGTAGGCGCCGCCGTCCATGACGCACTCGACCTTCACGGCCTCGAACGTCCCGTCCTTCTTGCAGCCGATGGTCACGGTGCAGATCGCCGGGTGACGCTTGGTGGTCGCCTCGATGTCCTCTTTGCGACCGTAGATCATGCGCACGGGCTTGCCGCTCTTGAGGCTGAGGAGCCCGGCGTGCAGCGCGACGACGCTCGGGTATTCCTCTTTGCCGCCGAAGCCGCCGCCGGTCACCGACTGCTCGACGTGCGCGCGGTCGTCGGGGAGATGGAACGCCTTCTTCAGCGCCTTGTGCACGTAGTAGGGACACTGGATCGAGCCGACGATCTTCAGGTTCGGGAGGCCGTCCTGGCCGGCGAACCAACGGGCGATCACGCCCTGCGGCTCGATGTAGAGCTGCTCCTGGTGGTGGCTGCGGTAGGTGGCGGTGACGACGACGTCGGCCGACTTCAGCGCCGCATCGACGTCGCCGCGATCGATCTTGTACTTCTTCTGGACGTTGTCCTTGCCCCACACGACGTGCTTCGCCGCCAGCGCGTC
>JBKJQC010000855.1:0-3057 GCA_046593995.1 Polyangiales bacterium | reverse complement strand
ACCAACACGTTCATCAAGGGGTCGCCCGCCGTGCAGCGCGGCGAGTTCGCCGGGCGCAACGTCCACTACGGCGTCCGCGAGCACGCGATGGGCGCGATCAACAACGGCATCGCCGTGACGAGCGGCTTCGTCCCGTTCGGATCGACGTTCCTCATCTTCAGCGACTACATGCGCCCGGCGATCCGTCTCGCCGCGCTCTCGCAGCTCCAGAACATCTTCATCTACACGCACGACTCGGTCTTCCTCGGCGAAGACGGACCGACGCACCAGCCGATCGAGCAGCTCGCGACCCTGCGGATGATCCCGAACCTCCGCCTCGTTCGACCGGCCGACGCCTACGAGTGCGCGGCGGCATGGGCCTACGCGCTCGAGCGGAAGCACAAGCCGACGGTGATCGTGCTCACGCGCCAGAAGCTCCCGCCGATCGAGCGGCAGAACGGCGTCGACGAGCAGGCGATCCTCGACGGCTGCTACCGCGTGACGGATCCGGCCGACGCGAACCTGGTCATCATCGCGACCGGCTCCGAGCTCGGCCTCGCGGTCGCGGCGGCGAAGCAGCTGGAAGCCACGGGGAAGAAGGCGCGCGTCGTGAGCGCGCCCTGCCTCGAAGCCCTCGAGGACGCGGGCGATGCGGCCTACAAAGCCGTGCTCCCCGACGACGGCCTCCCGCGCGTCAGCATCGAGGCTGGCCGCACGACCTCGTGGCGCAACGTGGTCGGCCGCGACGGGCTCGCGATCGGCATCGACGACTTCGGCAACTCGGCGCCGGACAAAGATCTCGCAGTCCGGTTCGGTCTCACGCCTGACCTCGTCACGAAGCGCATCCAGGAGCACCTGTCGCGCTGAAGGACCGCGCCGGAACGGGGTGACGGGCGTCGAATAGATCGCCGCCCGCGACCGTCTCCCTTCGAATCCCCCGGGAACGCATCATGATCGCCCGCCGAATCGTCGTCTCGTTGGTGCTGTTCGGCGGCACCGCCGCCGCGCTCGCCAGCGAAGGGTGCCAGCCGCGTCACCGCGGGGCAGCGGGTCCTACGCAGTCCGTGCAGGTCGCGCCGACCCAGGCCCCACCGCCGACGCCGACAGCGCAGCAGACCGCTGCCGCACCTGCATGGACGATCCCGGGCCTGCAGATCCCGGGCCTCCCCGGCTCACCACGACAGGCGATCGTCGGGCGCTGGAACGTGGCTGCGGTCGACGGCAAGCCCGTCGCGACCGCACCCGGCATGGCGACCGATCCGATGGATCCGGCGAGCTACGTCGCCGGGACGCAGGTGACCTTCACGCCGGACACGGTGACGGTCGCGCGCGCCGGCGTCACGATCTTCCAGAAACCCTACAAGGTCGTGCAGGAGTTCCCGCCCGTCCGCGTCACGATCGACGCGGGATACGGCGCCTCGAACGTCGACTTCGCGATCGACGGCTCGTGCTTGTGGTCGCTCCCCTCGACCCCACCCCACGCGCTCTCGCTCACCCGCACGCAGTAATCAGCGGCGCGCGCGCAGTCGGGTCGCCATCCACGCCGCCGCGGCGAGCCATGCGAACGAGAAGGGGGTCGGATGGCGGTGCGTCGTGGTGCACCCGTCGTCGACCTCGGCCGGCGTCGCGGTGACGCACTTGCCGCTCGGCACGTCGCACGCGTTGCCCGGCGCGCAGTGATCGGACTGCGAACAGATCGCGCGACACGAGCCGAAGGCGATGTCACACGCGTACGCGTCGCAGTCGATGTCGAGCGTCTCGGCCGGGCAGGGCGCGCCCTTACCGATGCAGAACGCGGGGCCGCGCGCCTTTGCCGGACCGGTGCACATGCTCGGCGCGCACTGCGCTCCGGCGAAGCCTGCGACGCAGGTGCCTGTGCCGTTGCAGGTCGTGAGGCACTCGCTGCTCCCAGGGCACTGATGACGGGGATCGTTGCCGAGAGGCACCGCGATGCAGCGTCCAGGCGACTGCGGCATCGTGCACGAGGTGCAGACGCCGTTGCAGGGACCGTCGCAGCAGACGCCGTCGACGCAGAACCCGGAAGTGCAGTCCGCGGGGTACCTGCACGACGTCGCCGGCGAGGTGACGGGCGTCGGGATCGGGTTCGCTTCGTAGCCCTTGGTGTCGGGCTCGGTGTTGGCGTCCTCTGCCGCGACGAAGGTGTCGGGCGTCGCCGCGTCGGTGACTGTGGTGTCTGAGACCGTCGTGTCGCGCGCTGCGTCGGGCACGTTGGTGTCGGGTCCCGAGTCGACGCCCGCGTCGGGATCCGAGGCGCACTTGCTCGCCACGCACTTCGGGTGCGCGCAGTCGGCGTCGATCACGCAGGCCTCGCCGACGGAGTAGCCGACGATCGGCTCGTAGACGTACGCCGCGCCCGCGCCACCGGTGATCCCGAGGACCCCGCGGTTCCCCTCGACGGCGATTCCTTCGACCGAGCTCGTGCCGCTCGGGAATGGGAGCTTTCGGCGGAGCGACCAGTCAGCACCGATGCGATCGTGGACCGCGACGCCGTTGCCGAGGCGCGAGATGAGCACGTTGCCGCGCGCGGCCAATCGTTCCCCGAAGTACGCGTACCGCGTCGGCTCGGCGATCGTGAGCGCCGTGGCGGGAGCCCACCCCGAAGCCTTCTCGAAGCGTGCGATTCGTCCCGCATACACCGCCGACCCGACGGTGCCGGAGGGGTCGCCGACCAGTGCGAGGTCGTCGAGGAGGGCGAGCGTGGTGCCGAATGCTCCGCCGTTGCGGAGCGGTGCATCGACCAGCTTCTTCGTCTCCGTCCACGTCGTGCCCGAGCGGGTGAACACGTACACGGCACCGGCCGAGCTCACGCCCGATACAGCGACCTGCGGCGCGCCGACGAGGAGGACGTCGCCGCGCAGGACGACCGTTCGTCCGAGGTACGCGCTCTCGGTGCGGTCTGAGGCCGTGAGCGTCTGCTGCTTCGCCCACGCGCCGCCGCTGCGTAGGTAGACGTCGACGGCGCCGGAGTAGTTGGTGTCGTCGACGCGGCCGACGGCCAACGTGTCGCTCGATAGGGCCAGCCCACCCGCGGCGACGTCGAGGCGGTGCTGCTCGGAC
>JBKJQC010000843.1:0-9158 GCA_046593995.1 Polyangiales bacterium | reverse complement strand
CGGTGTCGCAGGCTTCGCACTGTCCGCCGCACGGCGCGTTGCAGCACACGCCGTCGACGCACAGGTTCGAGCTACAGACGTCGCCGATGGTGCACGCGGTCCCGTTCGCCGCGCGCGCCTTGCAGGTCGTCCCCTCGCAGTACGCATCGGCCGCGCAGTCGTCGTTCTTCGTGCACGTCGTGGTGCACGCGCCGACGTTGCAGAGGAACGGAGCGCAGTCGGTCCCGGCCGTCGTCGCCGCGCACGTTCCGAGGCCGTTGCAGACGCGCCCCTTGCGCGTGTTGCCGTCGCAGATCGCGGCGGCGCCGCACGCATGGCCCGCCGCACGCAATCGGCACGCCCCGGTCCCGTTGCAGAACCCGTCGTTGCCGCAGTTGGTGGCGCCGTCCTCCGGGCAGTCCTCGTGCGGATCCTTCCCTGCGGCCGCGTTGCCGCAGTCGCCGTCGCTTCCCGCGCCTTTCATCGCTGCGCTGCATGCCTGACACGCGCCGTTGCACGCCGTGTCGCAGCAGGTGCCGTCGACGCAGAAGCCGCTCGCGCACTGCGCGGCGCTCGCGCAGGTGGCCCCCTTCGGCTCGTTGCCCTGACACTTCCCCTCCGGGAGCTTGCAGTACGCGCCGGTGATGCACTGCGACGTCGTCGTGCAGCTCGTCGGGCAGGACGTGGCCGTTCCATTGCACACGAACACGCCGCAGCCCGGCGCGCCCGCGTATCCCGACATCGCGGTGCTGCACGTTCCGTTGGTCGGAGCTCCGAGCGCTGCGCTGCAGACGTCACAGGCCTGATCGCAGGCGCTCTCGCAGCAGACGCCGTCCACGCACTGGCCGGTCGCGCACACGCGGCAGCTCGACCCCAGGCAGTCGCTCCCGGCGGCCGCGTTGCACGTCGCGCCCTTGGTCTTCTGCGCGGCGCACTTGCCGTCCTTGTCGCAGTAGAACCCGGTCGCGCAGTACGCGTCGGAGACGCAGCTCGTCGGGCACGCGCCCGAGGTGCCGTCGCATACGTAGCCAGCGCATCCTCCCGCTTGCCCTCGCGCCGCGACGGAGCAGACGCCATTCGACGATGCACCCAGCGCCGTCGAGCAGACGTCGCACGCGCCGTTGCACGCGGAGTCGCAGCAGACGCCATCCGAGCAGAATCCCGTCGCGCACACGCGACACCCACCGGCCTTGCACTCGGCGGCGAGGTCGCACGAGGCCCCCTTCCCCTTGCGCGCCTTGCACGTGCCGTCCGCTGCGCAGAAGGAGCCGGCTGCGCAGAACGAGTCGTCCGTGCACGTGGTCGGACAGGTTCCCGTCGTGCCGTTGCACACGTAGGCGCCACAGCTCGAGGCGGTCCCTTTGGAGAACGTCCCGCAGGTACCGACGGAGCCGCTCGCGACGCACGACTCGCAGGGACCGACGCAGGTCCTGTCGCAACAGACGCCACCGGCGCAGACGGCGCTCGCGCACGTGCCGACGCCGCCGCCGCAGGACTGCCCGTTCGCGAGCTTGCACGCGCCAGCCGCGTCGCAGCTCACCGAGCCCGTGCAGGTGTTCGGATCGGGCTTCCCCTTCATCGCGACGCACGCACCGCTCCCGGGGGCGCAGGTCATGCAGGTGCCGCTGCACGGCGCGCTGCAGCAGATGCCGTCCTCGCAGATCGGGGTGTAGCAGTCGCCGTTCTTCCCGCAGACGTCACCCGCGCCGGACATCTGGAAGTACTCTGCGGTCGCCGTGCCGTTGCCGGTGACGAGCAAGCCGAACGGGTTGTTCATCTTCGCCGAGCCGCGTGCGGAGCGCGGGGTCGAGGGGGACGACGCCACGTGCCACGCGACGCTGTTGACGTAGTAACCCTCGGCGTTCGTCTCGACGAGCATCGGCGCGTCGTTGCCCCAGTAGAACATCGCGGGCGACGTGAACGTGTGCGTCGACGTCGGGGTGGGCGTGAATTTCGAGGTGCGCTCGCTGTAGATTTCGCCGGTGTCGAAGCCGCCCTCGCCTCCCGCGACGAACGAGAAAAGGCCCAGCTGGATCGACGAGTGGCCGGTGCGCGCCTTCGTCATCGAGCCGACGAGGGCGAAGGTCAACGTTGCGTGGTTCCACAGCTCGGCGCTGCTCAGGGCACCCGCTGCGCCCTCGCCGCCGGTGACGAGGACAGAGGTCCTGACGTTGTGAGCCGCGTGTCGCCGCCGTGCCACGAGCATCGGTGACGCCGGCGAGAACGTACGTGTCGTCCGGTTGTAATAGTCGACCGTGTTCGTCGAGGCGGTCCCGGTGAAACCACCGGCGAGCATGACGTCGTCGGTGGCGACGTAAAGGCCCGTATGCATGCTCCTGGGTACGGTCATCGCATTGGTGGTCGCCGTCCACGTGCCGGTCGCGCCGTCCCACGTCTCCGCGGTGGAGAGCGTCATGGTGCCGGAGGTGCCGCCCGCGACGAGGACCTCGGCGAGCTGGCCGCCCGTGTCGGTCGCGGTGTGGAGGCGACGCGACGTGCCCATGCTCCCCGTCGGCGAGAACGTCATCGTCTGGTTGTCGAACACCTCCGCGGTGCTGAGAGGGGCGCCGGTCGTGGACGTGAGACCGCCGGTGATCAGCGTTCGTCCGTCCCCGAGGTTCGTCGCCTCGTGGTCCTTCCGGTCGATGCTCATGTTGCCGGTGGTGGTCCACGACGGATCGAGCAGCGCCGGGTACTCCGTGTCGCGAAAGCCGATGGCCACGGTGCAGGTCTCGGCCCCGGGGGCGATGATCGCGCGTCCCCACGGCGGGCGGGGGCTCGTGTCGTAGCGGCAACCTTCGATGGACACCTGGGCCGCGATGTGGCGACCGCGCGCGTCGATCAGGTAGGGCGCGTTCATGCGTAGACGGGGCGTGCCACGCTCGTCGAGGAGCTCGACGATACCGTCGATCAGGCGCAGCGCCGCAACGTGTTCGAGCTTCATCGCGTAGCGGATCTCTTCGCGCGCGGGCTTTCGCTCGAACGCAACGAAGTCCTCGGCGCCCCAGGGCGTCGGCTCGGAGAGCACGTCCGCGTCGCCGAGCGCGCTGGGCCAGAGCACCATGCCGTCCACGATCGTCGCGGTGGACGGGCGGCTCCCGGAGAGAGTCAGCGACACCGCCATCCCGTCGGCGTCGATCCGCGTGGCGCCCATCCCGAGCGCGCTCGCGACTTGGACGCGCGCCTCGTGCGCGAGGACCTTCGGCACCTTCGCGAACGTCGGGACGATGGCGCCGTCGACGTATCGCAGCTCGGTCGCCGCGCCGCGGAGCGCGAGCCCGTATCGTGCGCGCAGGACCGCGACGCGTGCACGCGCGACGAGCGCCGTCGACTCGCCGCCGGCGTCCTGTGCGACCGGCGCCGTCGCACCGCTCGAGCACGACACGACGACGCCGAGCGCTCCGAGGATCATCCGACGCATCAGCGTGCCCTCCGGCGTGCGAGGAGACCGAGCGCGAGGACGACCAAGTAGCCACCGCTCCCCGTGCGTCCATGGCGACATCCGCCCTGCTCCTCGGGCGGCGGTGCCGTAGGCTTCACGCACTGCGAGGTCTCGCAGAGGTAGCCCGTGTCGCAGTCGCTCGACGACGCGCACTCCGTTCGGCACCCGAGATCACCACACCTGTACGGCGCGCAGCTCGTCCGCGCTCCGGTCGGCGAGACCAGCGTGAAGTCGTCCTCGCACCTGCTCGCCGCGATGCACGTCCCGCTCGCCTTGTCGCAGCCGTTGCCCGTGCTGCAGTCCTCGTCGGTCGCGCAGCTCGCCTTGCACGCGGCATCGCCGCACGCGTACGGCGCGCAGGGACGGGTTCGCGCTGCGTCGCAGGCGCCCTTGCCGTCGCAGGCACCCGCGAGCGTCGCCACCCCGGAGACGCACGCGGAGGAGCGGCACGTCGTCGAGGAGCCCGCGAGCCCCGCGCACGTCGTGCGATCGGTCCCGTCACAGCTCGCGGCCTTGCACGGCTCGGATGCGGTGCCGGCGGTACACGTCGTCCGTGCTCCGTGCGGCGCGCCGGCGACCGGGACGCACGAGCCGACACCGCCGGCTACGTCGCACGCTTCGCACTGACCGGTGCAGGCGGAGTTGCAGCACGCGCCGTCCACGCAGAAGCCGCTCTGGCATTGCGCCGCCGACGCGCACGCACCACCGAGCTTCGCCTTCGCCTTACACGCTCCGCCGTCACAGTGCGCGGTCGACGCGCAGTCCGCGTTGGTCGTGCAGCTCGTCGTGCACGCTGCGCCCGAACAGGTGAACGGCGCACAGTCCGTGGCACCGGTCGCCTCGAGGCACGCTCCGAGGCCGTCGCACCGGGTCGGAGTCTTGATGCTCGAGGCGCAGCTCGCGCCCGCGCCGCACGTCGTGCCCGCAGCGTGCTTGCGGCATGCACCCGCGCCGTCGCAGGTGCCGTCGTTTCCGCAGCTCGTCGCGTCCTGCCCCGCGCAGTCGGAGTGCGGATCGAGACCTGCCTTCGCGAGACCGCACGCGCCGTCTACGCCAGAGACCTTGGTCGCTGCGCTGCACGCCTCGCACTTCGCGTTGCACGCGCGATCGCAGCAGACGGAGTCGACGCACGAACGGCTCTGACACTGCGTCGCGGTCGTGCACGACGCGCCGTTCGGCTGTTCCGACACGCACTCGCCGCTCGCGACGAGGCAGAAGCTCCCCGACGCACAGTCGGCGTCCTTCGCGCACTTCCCGGGGCACGCCGCGCCGGCGCCGTCACACACCTTCGCACCGCAGCTCGGCGATCCGGGCGATCCGACCGCTGCGGTCGTGCACGTCCCGTCGGACGAAGCACCGAGCGATGCCTTGCATACGTCGCACGCACCGTCGCACGCGGAGTCGCAGCAGACACCGTCGGAGCACGCCCCGTTCGCGCACGCGCGGCAGCCCCCCTTGAGGCAATCGACCCCGGCGCTCGTGTTGCAACTCGCACCCTTCGTCTTGCGGACCACGCACTCGCCGGCCGCGCTGCAGTAGCGGCTGCTCGCGCACTGCGCGTCGGAGAGACACGTCGCCGGGCACGCGGACGAGGTCCCCGTGCAGGCGAGCGCGCCGCACGACGGGGCGCCGCCGTACCCTTCGGGTGCGAACGTGCAGGTGCCGTCTGCGAGCGCACCGAGCGCGACGGTGCACACGTCACACGCACCACCGCACGCGCTGTCGCAGCACACGCCGTCGGAGCACTGACCGGTCGTGCAGACGCGACACCCCGCGGTCCTGCACTCCGTCGCAGGATTGCACGACGCGCCCGGAGTCTTGCGCGGCAGGCAGGTGCTCTGCGCGGAGCAGTACGCGTTCGCACCGCACTGGGCGTCCGTCGCGCAGGTCGTGGGGCAGCTCGCTGCGGTGCCGTTGCACAGGTGGTCACCGCAGATCGGCGAGCCGAGATCGAGCGCCGGCCGAGGGGTGCACGTGCCCGCGGAGCCGACGAGGTTGCACGCGTCGCACGAGCCGCCGCAGGCGACGTTGCAGCAGACGGCGTCCGAGCAGAAGCCCGTCGCGCACAGCTCGTTGCTGGCGCACGGCTGGCTCGTCTTCAGCTTGCACTTCCCCGTCGCGTCGCAGATCTTGGTGCCGCTGCAGGTCCCCTCTTCGACGTTCGGGATGATGGTGCACGCGCCCGTGCCTGCCGCGCAGGTGCTGCACTCCGTCTGGCAGCTCGTCGCGCAACAGCGCTCGTTGCACTGACCCGATCCGCACTCGGTGTCTGCCGTGCACGAGGCGCCCACGTCGTGGAACTTGAAGAGGGCCGCACCGCTGTCGGACACGACGAGCACTTCGCCGGTCGAGAGCACCGCCGCGGTCGGCAGACCGAAGGACGTCGACGGCGCAGCACCTCGGATGTGCCTCGTGCCGTCGAAGATCTCCGATGTCCTAGCGCTGCCCACTCCCCCGACGACCAGTACGCGGCCGTTCGGGAGGAGAGCGCTCACGTGGCCATCTCGGGAGTCGAGGAGGTTCGGCGTGTTCGTGAACACGCCAGTCGCCGCGTCGTAGATCTCGGCGCTGGTCCACGTCGCGATATTGTCGCCGCCCGCGACGTAGATCCGTCCGTCGGCGAGCTTCGTCCAGGAGAATGAGCTGCGCCCAACGCTCATCACGCCGCTGTCGCTGAACGTCCTGGTCGTCGGATCGTACAGCTCGGCGACCGCGGGGAGCGTCCCGCTGACCGGCTCGTAACCGCCGAAGACGAGCACCCTGTTCGTCGAGAGGAGGGCGGACGCGTGGTACGCGCGCGGGTATTTCAACGGGCCGCTGGTCGCCGAGAACGTACCGTTCGCCGCATCGTAGACCTCGGCGGTGGACAGGATCGTCGAGCCGGTGTTGCCGCTTTGTCCTCCCGCGACGAGCACGTTGCCGTCGCTCATGAGCGACGTCGCGTGCACGTAGCGGGGAGCGGCCATCGATCCGGTTGCGGCCCACAGCCCCGTCCCCGGCGTGTAGAGCTCCGCTGTCGACCGGAAGATCGACGGCGCGCCGACCTGCTGACCACCCGCGAGGAGGATCTTCCCCGTGCCGAGCATGATCGGTCGCGCGAACTTGCGGACGCCGGCGGAGACGGGCGACGTGGCGGCGAACGTGCCGCTGTCGCGGTCGTAGATGTCGACGGTGGCGTAGGAGCCTCCGGTGACCATGACGCGCTTCCCGGTGAGGAGCGCGGTGTAGAGCGGATACCCCTTCGGCGTGACGAGACCGCCGGTCGTCGTCCACGCCGGATCCACGAGCAGCGGATACGTCGCGCCGCCATCGCCCCACTCCACGACGACCTCGCAGTGATCGCTCCCCGCGCGCGTGATCGGCCGCCCCCAGGGCATCGCCGGGCTCGTGTCGTACGCGCAACCTTCGACCCGGACGCGCGCGTTCCGCTGCACGCCCTTCGCGTCGATCGACCACGGGGGCGCCATGCGTAGCCGCGGTGCGCCGCCCTCGTCGAGCAGCTCGAGCGTCCCCTCGACGAGTCGCAGCCCGATGGTCGCCGGCAGCGTCACCGCGAAGCGCGCTTCCTCGACCTCCGGCTTGCGATCGAACGCGAGGTAGTCCTCGATCCCGTCGAAGCGCGCGCGGTGGACGACGTCTGCGCCGCGGAGCGCGTGCCGGTGGATGACGACGCCTTCGGCGATCTCGCCCGCGGTCTCGGAGGCGCCGCGCAGCTGCACGGTGATCCGCAGGCCGGTGGCGTGGTCCTCGACCGCGAACGGACGTGCGGCGGTCGCCGGGATCGAGAGCTTCGCCTCGCGGGTGAGCCCACGATCGAGGATGGGCGCGAAGTGGGGGACGAAGGCGTCGCCCGCTCTGGTGAAGGTGATCGCCGACGTATCGCCGATCGCTGCGGTCGTCGTGTCGATCGCCGTCGGGCCGCGCGCACGCACCGTCTGGGCGAGGCGGAACTGCGCTCGTAGAGCCCGCACGCGCACCGAGGCGTCGTCGAGCGCAGGCATCGTCGAGATCGATGCTCCCGAGAGAAGAGCGACGCCTGCGTCCCCTCGTTCCGGCGCGCGGTCGTGCGCCGAGCACGCGGAAAGGCTCGCGACACAGGCAGCACCGAGCCTCGTCCACTTCGACCACTCGCGACCCGCCCCCCGCATCGTCCCGAGCCTATCTCAGGCAGTCGCTCGCGCAATGCGCCCGCGAGAGGGCCCGCGACCATCAGGCTGGACGCCCCTGCTCAGCGCTTCACGGTCATGCGGGAGTGCTCCGTCTCGAGCTGCCGCTCGCGCACGCGCAACTCAGAGCCTTCCGGTCGCGCCCACAGCTTGGCCTCGACGCTCTCCTTCGCGAACAGCGCGTCGAGGTGACCTTGGAACGTCTTTCGAGGCGACGAGCGCGACGCCCTTGGTGATGAGCGCGCCGCAACGTGCGACGCCGCGCCGGCTTCGTTGAGTTGCACGAAGGCGGGCATGCGCGAGGCAGTTGGACTCGATCACTTCGTGAGCGTCCGAGCGGTTGCGGTCGAGCCCATCGCACATGTGCACGGGGAGAGGCGCGTCGAGCGCGCGTAGGTCGAGCAGATCGGAGAGGTTCTCTCCGGCGTGCTGCCGTCCGGACGCGAAGAGCGCGATGGGGCCGACGGCGGTGCGCGCGACGATGCTGGTGGTGAAGAGGCCGGTGCGGTCGGGCCGCTCGAGCGCTCCGGCGTCGACGAGCTGCGTGCGACGCTTGCCCATCAGCGCGAGGATCTTCACGTGCGTGTCGTCGTTGTAGATCGTGTCGCCGTTGGCCGCGAGCGTGACGAGCGCGAGGTAGGCCGGCGTCACGGCGGGCAGCGCTTCGTGCGCGGCCTGCCACTGCGTCGACGCGGGGAGCGGCACACCGAAGCACTTCTGCACCTGCGCGAGCCGATGAAACGGCACGCCCATCCCGTAGTGATGGACGATCACCGCGCCCGTCGCGCTCTCGCTGCACTTCGGTCCCCGTGCTTCGACGGGAGGCTGCGCGGTGAAGAGGTCCCCACAGCCGCCGCAGCGGAGACGCTGCAGGCTCCAGAGGCGCGCGATGATCGAGGGCTGGCCGAAGAGGCGCAGCACGGGAGCGGGCGGGTGCGAGTGGAGCTTGCCGTGCGCGCACGTCGGACAAAGCTGCCCCGCGCGCAGGCTCGCGTGCGGCACCGGCGTGCAGTGAGCGTCGTAGGCGCCGCATGCGATCCGCCCGTGCCCCGGTCGCTTCGGTGCCGGGTCGCGGGGGTCATTGGCGGGGCTCGTCGCTCCGTCGCCGGGCGACGGCGTCGGCTCCGCGGCCGACGCGCTGCTCGCGTCGTCGGGGCTCGTGCTCTGTGGCGCGCCAGGCCCGGCGTGCTCGCCGAGCACCTTCGCGGAGCAAGCGCTGCACCTCGAGCAACGTGCCCACCAGCGCCGCGACGATCTCGTGATCTTCCTTCACCACCACGCGTTCGATGCGCGCGAGCAGCGCCTCGAGCTGCACGACGTCGACGTCCTGGGTCGGCGCGCGCGCCTTCTTCATGACGACGCCACGTGGGTCAGTCGCGCGCGGTAGTCGCGCGCCAGCGGGTAGCCGAAAATCAGCTTGAGCGACCGATTGGGCTCGTGCTTCTGGTCGTTCTTCCCGCGGCCCGTCGTCAGCCCGAGCTCGATCCAGTTGGCGGCGCGATAGCACGTGCCGCGGCTCCGCTCGCTGTCGACGAAGGTCTCGGTGAAGTGGAGCGGGTGCGCGTAGATCC
>JBKJQC010000769.1:0-13770 GCA_046593995.1 Polyangiales bacterium | reverse complement strand
CTTCGCCGGACTGCCGACGCGGTGTCCACGCGCAGGCGCCTGCGTGTCCACGCGCAGGCGCCTGCGTGTCCACGCGCAGACCGATTGCCGCGTCCAGGACGTGTCGACTCCCGCGTCCACCCGCGCCGCCGGAGGCGAAGACGACTCCCAGCGATCTCGACATCGGATCCGTCTGCGCGCGGCCACGGCGTCCGCGCTACCATCGCGCTGTGGCTGCAGATCCGGCGAAGGACAAGGTCTGGACGCCCGAGGAGTACTTGGCGCTCGAACGAATGTCCGAGGCGCGCCACGAGTACGCCGCCGGCGAGATCTTCGCGATGTCGGGGGCGTCACGCGCGCACAACCTCATCGTCGCGAACCTCGTCGGCGAGATCCGTGCTGCACTGAAGTCGCGCCCGTGCGAGACGTATCCGAGCGACATGCGGGTGTGGCTGCCAACGCTCTCCAAGTGCGTGTACCCCGATCTGGCGATCGTGTGCGGCGAGCCGCGCTTCCAGGATGATCAGTTCGACACGCTCTTGAACCCGAGCGCCATCGTGGAGGTGCTCTCGCCAGCAGACTACGACCGTGGCGAGAAATGGGAAGGCTATCGCGCGATCGATTCACTCGCAGCCTACGTGCTGGTCGACTCGCGACGGCGTCACGTCGAAATCCACAGCCGCGAACCCGACGGGTGGAAGTTGCGGGACGTAACCGCCGGCGGCGCGATCGAGATCGCAGCGATCGGCGTCTCGCTCGCGTGGGACGAGGTCTACGCTCGCACGGAGCCACTGCTCGCTGGGTGACCGACGTGCGACTGCATCTGTGACCTCGCGAACACCGGTCCGGGGCGATCGCGTGTACTCGATCGCCCTCGCGCGCGGGAAGGCGACCACGGGATCGAGTTGGCGGGGCGCACGGCGGTGCATCTTGATTCGGTGAATATCGTTCGACGATGCCGGGGACGCGCGGCTCTCGTCGGTGCAGGGCGCGACTCGCGCGCCAGGCTCCTCCTGCCCTCGACAGAACGGCTCCGTCGGCGCGACGTCGTGGGGGCCGTGCGAGGCAGGGCGCGACAGCATCGGTTCCATGCTTCGCGTACGCGAGCTTGTCGGAGGAATGGCGCGACATGCGCGACGTCGATCGACGATCGGCGCCCTACCGCGCCATCGTCCGCGTCGTGTCCAACGACGATCGAGCGCGCCGCGGCGTCCTCTTCGTCGTCCTCGGCGCGTGGATGCTGTTCAAGCCGCGGAGCTGACGCGAGACTCAGGTCGCGATCTTCGAGCGCGAGCTCGCGGGGCCGAAGACCTTCTCTTGGTTCTCGGCGATCTTCTTGATCTCCGCCTCGAGGTCTTTCAGTGGCTCGCTGAACTCGACGACGGCGAGCCAGGGCCACACGCCGCCGTCGGTGCGTCGTTCGCAGCGGATGACGCGTGCGACGACGTCCCGCGGCGGAGCTTCGGCGTCGTCTTTGACGTAGAGGCTGAGCGAGACCTCCTGCCCCGCCTCGCGCTTCGTCTGCGTGAGGATCTGAGCGCCGGTCACGCTCAACTCACGAATCATCGCGGTGCGCGGCTTCGACCCATCGACTTTTTCGTGGATGGGGAAACACGCGAGGTGCCGGGTTCCGCGTCGCCGTTCCCTCCCACTCTCTTCCGACATGTCACGAGAGTACGTCAGTTCTCCTGGCCAGTGTCGAGACCCGCCCACGAGAGGCTTCCACCGCACTGCGCCACCGCGGCAAGAGCACGATCGGGGCGGCGGACACGACCGCCGCGACCCCGAAGGTGGCCGAGAAACCGAGGCGATGGCCGAGAAATCCACCGAGCTGGGCGCCGAGGCCGATCGTGAAGGCGTTGCAGCTGGTCAAGATGGTGTAGTGGAGGCCCGCGTTGGCCGGCCGCGTCGCGGACATGAGCGCGGCGAAGAGCACCGTCGTCCCGACCCCGCTCGCGAAGTGCTCCATTGCGATCGAGGCGATCGTGAGGCCGCGCGGCACCCCGAGCGTGGCCGCGAAGATCAGCGGCGTACACGCGAGGGCCTGCGCGAGACACGCGAAGCCGAGCGCGCGCGGCTCCGACAGCTTCTTGTGCACGAGCCCGCCGATGCCGGCGCCGAGGAGGCCGCACACCGTGCCCGTGGTCACGACGGCGATGCCGATCTCGCGCTCCGTCCAGTGCGCGTCGACCACCATCGGCTTGATCAACACCGACGCGATGTGGAGGCCGAGCTTGAACGTGCAGGCGATGGCGAGGATCGGCCACGCGCCGCGCCCGGCGAGGTGCCGGAGGAAGGGCGTCAGCGCGAGCCGCTCCGCGCGCGCGGCCTCCGGCTCGGTCTCGACCTGCTCGTCACGGAGCACGAACGCCGCCACACCGGCGGAGGCGATGAGCGAGGCGCACACGAGCACCGTCGTCGGCGCGCCCAGCGTACCCACGACCACCAGGAGCCCCGCGCCCCCGATCAGGATCCCCATGCGGTAGCCGGCGACCTGAGCCACGTTGCCGAAACCGCGGTCGTCCCCGCGCAGCACGCGCACGGCGAGCGCGTCGACGAACAAATCTTGCGTGGCGGCGAAGAGCGCGGCGAGGACGGTGAGGACGAACCACGCCATCGGCCCTCGCCGTAGATCGAACGCGGCATAGAGCGCGACCGAGCACGCGAGCGAGAGCTGCAGCCCGAGGAGGATCGACCGCGCATGCGCACGCGCACTCGGACGATCGGCGACCCCGGCGTAGAGGATCTTGAGCTGCCAGGGGAGCTGGAGCCAGGAGAGCGCCGCGATCTGCGCGAGGCTGTACCCCGACTTGCGCAGGACGACCGGCAGGTACTCCGCGGCCAGCCCGAGCGGGATGCCCTGCGTGACGTACAGGAGGGCGAGCGCGGGGAGGATGCGCCCACGATGGCCCCGCGCCGTCAGCTCCCCCGACGGCGCTTTCACGCGCCCATCTTGACCGACCCGTGGTGCGGCGCTCAAGCTCCATCCCCCCGGAGGCCTGGTCATATGTTCGCTCGTCTGCTCCCCGCCGCACTCGTCGTGCTCTTCGTACTCGCTGGGTGCTCGGCGAGCGGCGACGGCAAAGAAGGGGGCACGCTGCCGCGCGACGGCTCCGTGTCCGGTAGCGACACGGCCGACAACGGCAACGACGACGGCGGGGACGACGGCGGGATCGCCATCGACGCCCAGCTCCCCGAGACGCTCCCTCCGGACAACGCACCGGCGGCCGCGGTCTACGCACACAGCCCCGACACGCTCTACAAGCTCGATCCCGACACCAAGGCGATCACCGTCGTCGGCAAGTTCAGCGGGTGCGTCGGCAGCGTCATCGACATCGCGCTCGACGCAGAGTCGAAGATGTACGCGTCGACCGGCGCGTTCTACGTCGTCGACAAGGCGACCGCGAAGTGCACGAGCATCGGGTCGAGCTTCGCGGCGGGCTACGGGAACTCGCTCTCGTTCGTGCCGGTCGGCGTGCTCAGCCCCACGACGGAGGAGCTCGTCACGTACAACGGTGGCGACTACCTCCGCATCGACGTGGCCTCGGGCAAGACCACAAAGCTCGGCGCCCTGCCCGCGGGCTACCAGTCGAGCGGTGACATCGTCTCGGTGAAGGGTGGCAGCACCTACCTGACCGTGACCGGCAACTCCTGCGGCGACTGCCTGTTCGAGGTGGATCCGAAGAACGGCTCGATGATCAAGAACTGGGGCCCCCTCGGGATCTCCGCGGTCTACGGCGTCGCGTACTGGGCGGGCAGCCTCTATGCGTTCAACAATGCCGGACAGATCCACGAGATCACGTTCGACACGGGAAAGCTCGTCACGAAAGAGATCGCGATCCCGGCGAAGCCCGCCGGCCTGCAGTTCTACGGCGCCGGGTCCACGACGATCGCGCCCATCGTCAAGGTGAAGTGATTCCGATCCGCGACGGCGACAGCGAGACCGCTGCGCCCCGCTGGAGCGAGCGCAGCACGCGAATTACGTCGATCGCGCTCGCGACGATCACCGGGCTGCTCACGACGGTGCACCTCTTCTATTACTTCCCGCGCGTCGTCGACGATCTGTTCATCTCGCTGCGCTACGCAGAGAACTTCGCGCACGGACGCGGGCTCGTGTTCAACGTCGGCGAGCGCATCGAAGGGTTCTCGAACCCGCTGTGGACGCTCGTGCAGTCGGTGGGCCTCGTGCTGCGCATCGAGGGCGTCCTCTGGACGAAGCTCCTCGGCGCGGCCTCCCTCGCCGGATTGCATGTGGGAGCACATCGCTTCTCGCGCGAGGTGCTGGGCATCCGCGATCCCCTCGCGCTCCTGCCCAATCTCTTCCTCGCATCGAACAGCTACGTGGTCGCGTGGAGCACGCTCGGCCTCGAGACGCCGCTCCACCTCGCGCTGATCCTGTGGTCGTTCGTGCTCGTGCGACGCGCGGCCGCCCCGACGGCGTCGCAGGGTGCACGCGGCGTCGCGATCGCGAGCGCGGTCTGTCTGAGCGCTTCGCGGCCGGAGGGCGTCGCTTGGGCGATGCTCGCCGTCGGGTGTGCCTGGATCGTGGCGCCGCTGACCCCGAGGGAGCTGCTCGCGCAGGCGAAGGTCCTCGCGCGCGTGGCCCTACCTGCAGCCGGCATCGTCGTGGCGCTCCTGCTCGCGCGCCGCGTCTACTACGAGGACTGGGTCCCCAACACGTACTACGTGAAGAGCGCCGACGCCGGCATCGACCTGAAGAAGCTGCAGGCGCTGTGGACGCACGGAGCCGCCCCCATCGAGTCCGTCGTGCTCTGCGGCGGACCGCTGCTCCTCGCCATCGCCGCTGTCCGTCGCGAGCGGCTCGCCGGGGTCGCGATCGCGCTCCTGGCGGCGGCGTTCACTGCGGCGGTGGAGCTCGACTGGATGCCGAGCCTGCGTCACGAGCTGCCGCTGGTCGTGGTCGCGCCGATGGGCTTCGCGTGGGTCGCCGACGTCGCGCTCGCGCGGCCGGTGCCGTCGCGGGGGGCGCGCGTCGTCGCAATCGGCCTCGCCACCGCGGCCTGCGTGGTGACGCTCGCTGCCGCCATCGTCCTCGCGCGGCTCGACGCACGCAACGTGATCGGCCCGTTCGGCGACGGGCGGTGGACGAAGATGAAGACGATGGTGCAGTGGTCCGACACCATCCTCTCGCTGAAGCGCAGGGAGCCCCCGCACGTCGCGAAGATGCACGTCTTCCACATGGGCATGATCACGCAGAACTATCGCGCGATCGAGGGCTCGGCCGCGCCCCTCGAGAGCTCTTGGTACCTCGGCCGCGACATCGGGAAGGTCGCCTACTACACCGACATGAACATCTTCGACACCGCCGGTCTCGTGACCGGCGACGTCGTCGAGGATCCCGTGTGGCGCGGCACGCGGCGCCCGAGCGAGGAGCTGGTCGCACGCGCACTGGCGAAGCACCCGGTGTCGATCGAGTGGTTCGGCTGGGGGTTCGTCGCCGCGAAGGACCCTACGCTGGAGCGCGACTACCAGCTCGTCGGCGGCCCGCCGAAGGATCCGATCGATCTCGACGCGCGCACTGCGGGTCCCGATCCGGAAGAGATCCTGCGCCGCTACCAGCGGTTCGCCGCGAAGTTCCCGCAGGCGTTCTACCTCGAGACGCTCTACGGCGAGAGCGTCGGTGCCGCCTGGGATCGACGGACCCGGGTCGTCGCCGCGATCGTGGACGACGTGCGGGCGATGCCCGACGAGCCGCCGCCCGACGCGACGACGCAGGGAGCGATGCTCGAGGACGGAGCCGTCGTGGTGCGTGGCTGCGCCGTCGCGCCGCCGAAGCTCCGGCCGGGACAGGAAGGCGTGCTCCGCTGCTGGTTCGACGTTCGTCACGCGAGTCGAAAACCCTGGACGGTGTTCGCGTACTTCGAGGAAAACGGCATCCCGCGCTTCGGCGCCGACCACATGCCGGTCGCCGGGCTGTCGCCCTCGTGGAAGTGGCGTGACGGTCAACGCATCAAGGACGCTGCCCGGTTCACCGTCCCGCTCGGCATGAAGCCCGGCCTCTACGGGTCGAGGCTCGGCCTTTTCTGGGGACCCAAACGCGCCAACGCCGCGGGCTTGTTCAGCGAGAAGGGCGAGCGTCTCATCGGTCCCATGGTCGAGGTCATGCCCTGATCCGAGCACGCAACGGTCGAGCGTGTCCGTGAGGACGCCGTGCTCGGGCTTGGATCGTGCTCCATCCCTGCCGAGAGGTGGAGCCCCCATGCGATCCGACTATTCCTCGACCATGCGGTCCCCGCGCGCGCCCGAACGGGTGAGCGCGCCGTTCCCGCAGAACGTCATGATCTACCGCGCGAAACGCACGCTCTCCTGGCCGGCCGTGTTCGGCGTGAGCGGGCTGTTGATGGTCCTCGGACTGATGGTCTGCGCGATCATCCTCATCACCTGAACCTGGGAGACCGCTCACATGGCACGCGAAAAGCTGGTGGTGATGGGTGCGTTCGACGACATCCGCGACGCGGAGCACGCGATCGCGAATCTCATCGCCGTTCCGATCGCCCGCGATGACGTCGCCGTGGTCGCGCACCCGGAGGCCATGCCGCACCGCGCCCACGAGGCGCACGTGGCGCCCAAGAGCGGAGCCGTCGCGACCACCGCGGGCATGGCGATGACGCTGGTCGGCATCGCCCTCTGCGCCATCCCGCTCGCGGGTCTCCTCACCGCCCCTCCGCTGATCATCCTCGGCGGCGCTGCGGCGCTCGTGAACGCACGACCGGACTCCCCCGACGCGCTCACCGAGCTCGGTGTCCCGCGCGCCGACGCAAAAATCGCCGTCGAGCACGTGCGCCGCGGAGGCATCGTGCTGGTGGTACGGACCGACCGCGACCGCGCACATCGCGCCGCGGAGGCGATGTCGCGCGCGCGCAGCATCAACCTCCAGACACGCGCCGACCAATGGGAGGCGTCCGGTTGGGTCTTCGAGCCGAACGCGCCGATGTGGACGCGTGAGCGCATCCACGAAGATCGCGCCCTTCGCCTGGCGCGCGCCTCCTACGCGCCGACCCCCGACAACGACGATTGACGCTGGTTCCGCCCGAGCTTCTGAGCTCGGCTAACTCGCGGAGCGCGCGCGACGCATGCGCGCGACGACCGCCGCGATCGCTGCGAGAGCGAGCGATACGTCGAGTCGCTCGCCCCTCGGCGCACGCGAGCTCACGGAACACCCGCCGCCGTCACTCTCGTCGCTCGAGGGCGGCGGCGGTACGCACCGCGCGGAGGGAAGGTCGCAGAGGAAGCCGTTGGCGCAGTCGGTGCTCGACACGCAGGTGGTGCGGCAAGCACCGAACGCCGGCTCGCAGGTGTAGGGCGTACATTCGAAAGGGACCGCCTCGTCGTCGGGACACGCCGCGCCGGCGGCCGCGCATCCCGGTCGCGAGCGTCGTGATGACGCGTGGGAGCGACATCGAAGCGGTGCCCGGGAACGTCGGTCCCGTCGTCCATGCGTTGGTCGCGGCCGTGTACACCATGGAGGTCTTCGGATAGCCCACGCCGGCGCCATCGGTTCCGCCGAACACCAACGCTCTCCCGGCTCCGTACGGCGCCACGCCCACATTCGAGCGGCCGACCGGCGGGGCCGACGTCGTCGTCCACCCATCGGTCGCGACGTCGTAAATCATTCCGGGAAAGATCGCGCTCGCGGTCGCCAACCGGAAGAAGAAGTATTTCCCGCCGCCGAGCGGCGCGACGCCGCCGAACTCGGCCCCGCTGAGGCTCTTCGTGGTCCACGTCATGTTCGCGAGCGTCAGCACGCGCGCGCGACTGTCCTCGGTACAGAAGAGGACCACCTTCGTCGCATCGACGAGGAAGGCGGCGCCTGTTGGTCACGCGCGCCCGTGGCCGTCCACATGTTCGTCGTCGGGTCGTAGACGTGGTCGATCGTGTTTCCGTCGCAGCACCCCGAGTTGCCGCCGACGACCAGCACACGCTTGTCCGGCAGGAGCAGCGCTTCGTGAGCCGATCGCGCCGCGGGCATCGACGCGACCGCCGTCCACGCGGGGTCGACCACGACGGGGTGCGTCGCGCGCTCGGGGCGCACGTCGACGCGGAGCACCCAGCGGTGATCACGCTCCGTGATGGACGTGTCGGTCGCGACCGAGGCGCCGTGCGCGTCGCGCGCCCAGATCGGCGCGCCGCTGACGTGCACGTACCCCTTCGCGTCGTACGCCTCGACGTATCCATCGCGAACGCGCACGCCCGTGATCGAAGGACCGGCGGAGATCTCCCAACGGAGCGACTTCGGTGCATCGACGTGACGCAGCACGCGCCACTCTTCGAACCCGCCGTTCGAGAACGCACGCACGAGATCGCTGTCCTTCGCCACGTCGACGTGCACCAGCGCGTCCTCCGCGACCTGCGCGGGTGCTTCGGCGACGTCGAGCGCCCGAACGTCGATCCATGCGGCTTCGTCGAGCGGCGACGCGAGGTGGACCGCGCCAGTCGCGCGCAGCGGCGCTGTCACGCGCAAGGACACATTGCGTTGCGTTGTCGTCGGAGACGAGCGGAACGCCCCCGCCACCGCAACCGGCGGGCGACGATCGCGCGACTGCACGGCGTCGATGCGAGCGACGACTGCCGAAGCTGCGCGTCTCGACGGGACAACTTCGGAACGCTCGCCGCCACACCCCATGACGAACGATGGCAACCACGAGGGAACGCGCGCCACGTGCTTGCCACTCTGCTTGCGCCCTCCTGGAGGGCGCAGACGATGCGACCTACCAACGAGTGGTCGCCACCATCACCTTGGTCAGCGGACCTCGAGCGCGAGAGCTGTGTAACCCCTGCTCGTCGACCGACCGCGGACATCACAGGCTCTGGCAGTTGTCGAGCGCGACGCGGATGTTGGTCTGCTGCTGGTTGGTCGCCGTCCGCTCGATCCCGACGTCGATGCCGCCGGTGCAGCCGTTGAGGCTCGAGGTGACGGTGATCGCCGGGACGACCGCCGGGGCGCTGCAGTCCTTGGTGGCGAAGTAGTTCGCCCGGGCGCTCAAGGTCTGGGCCTGGTTGAGGAAACTGCCGATGCAGATCCCGGCGGCCGCGTTCCCGTTGGTCGGCGTCTGGAAGATGTTCTTCCCGAGTCCGTCGGGACCGAGGTTGATCGACGCGCCGGCGGCGGTGATCGCGCCGTTGAAGGACGCCGTGATGCGGACCCCCGAGCTCGCGTTCTTCACCGAGACGCAGTTGCGAACCCCGACGTTCGAGCCGCTCGCGAAGTTCATCCCGTTCCCCTTGCCGCCCCAGGTCACGAGGCCGTTGATCTGGTTCTGCGGCCTCGCGTTGCCGCTCTGCGCGATCGCGAGGTTCGCGAGGGTGTTGCTGTTCGCGGTCACGGTCCCGGTTCCGGCAGCCACCGCCGGAGGGTTCGCGTTGGTCGGATAGCCGGTCACGTCGGGAACGCCGGTGATCGTGACCGAGCCGCCGGCGGTGACGACGATGCCGTTCCCGAGGTTCGAGTCGAAGCCGGTCTTCGCCGCTCCAGACGCGACGACGATCGTGACGTTGCCACCGGTGACGTCGAGGCCTGCGCCTCGGTTGGTGGTCCCGATGTTCTGACCATTCTCCGTGGAGAGGACACCGGCGCCGATCCGGAGGCCTCCGCTCTCCACGAGGATCCCGTCGGCCGCGAACCCGTGGACCGTGACCGAGGTGATCAGCGTGGTCGCGTTGCTCGCGTTCGCCCCCGCACGAACGCCGGTCGTCGCGGCGCCTTTCCCTTCGATGGCGAGGCTCGCGAGACCGGAGCTCGGCGAGCCGAGGTTGAAGCCGATCCGACCCGACGTGACCTCGACGGTGTGGACCGCTCCCGCGGGATCGCTCGAGATGGTGACGTTCGTCGGCACCGTGATCGGGAAGTTCTCGTTGCGTGAAGCGTTCGCGACGAGCGAGTCGTTCATCAAGTAGATCTTCGTGCCCGCCGGAGCCGCACCTGCGGAGACGATGAACTGCACCGCGCGCGAGAGGCTGCGGAAGGGGCACGCCGCAGAGCCGGAGGCCGACGTATCGGAGCCGCCGATCGGATCGACGTAATAGATGTTGTTGGTGACAGCCGTGCAGGTCGTGCAGGTGTTGCTGAGGCAGATCGCGCCGCCGGTGCACTGCGCGGTGCTGCAGCAGTTGCCGGCCCGGCACGCGGCGCTGGCAGAGCTCGTCGCGCAGCAGAAATCCGCCGGGTTGGCGCTGCACGTCGTGTTGGGCGTCCCGCAGCTCGCAGGAACACAGGCTCCGCCAGTGACGTTGCAGATCGTCGTCGGGCCGTACGACGAGGAAGTGCACTGCACGTCGGACGAGCACTTGCCGCAGACGTTCGGGGTCACGAGGCCACAGATCTGACCGGCCTTGCCGATCGACGCGCAGTCGGAGTCGACCCGGCACTCGGCCGGCGCGCACGCTCCCGCGATGCACAACGAGCCGAGCGTCGACGTGCCGTAGGCCGTGGTGCAGGCGGCGTCGTCGGTGCCGACCACGCAGGGCGAGCAGACCGTCGACTTGCACAGGCCGCTTCCACCGCCGGAGATCGTGCACGCGGTCCCGTTGGTTCCCGTCAGACACGGATCCGTCGGCCCCGTATCAGCGGCCACCTCGGCCGCGGCGTCCGCGACGTCGGAAGAGATCGCATCGAGGCCAATCGTGTCAGTGTCGGTGGCCAAAGCGGTGTCCGCGCTCGCGTCGCCGCCGGCATCCGTGCCGGTGCTCGTCTCTGCGCTGCTCGTGTCTCCGCCGCTCGAATCAGCGGTGCCCGTGTCTGTGCGACCCGTGTCTGCGCGACCCGTGTCCGCGCCGCTCGAGTCTGCGTTGTCCGTGTCGTCCCGCCCGGTGTCGACCGCGCTCGAATCCATGTCGGCGTCCGCCAGCGTCTCGTCGCCCGCATCGACCTCGTCACCCGGAATCTCGCCGGTCGAGGATCCACACGCGCCGGTCACCGCGACGAGGAGGACGAGGGCGAGTGAGCGCACGCGAAGCTGGGTAGCCATCCGCCGAACATATCCAGCTGCGACGCGCGAGGCCACGCCCCGTAGAGCGATTGCGCCGCAGGTGGGCTCGTTCCGACCGAGCTTCCGAGCTCGGCTTCGCTGGTCGAGGGAGGCCGTCGAGCCCCCCCGTGGTGAGGCCGTCGAGACGCCTGTACCTTCGGTGGATGACGGTGGTGACGATGTTCCGCGGAGCGCGTCGCCACTCGCTGGTCCTCTTCTGCCTCGTGCCGCTGCTGTTCGGCGGGACCTGCGGTGCGGTCCTCCGTCGTTACGATCCCGTCGGTTGGGAGTACGGCAACAAGTCGAGCTCCTTCGAGCGGCGCGTCGGTGACCTGCACATCGAGCTGACCGGCCTCGTGCGTCAAACGGGGCGCCTCGGGCTCGCGCTCGTCAACCGTGGAGAGACCGCGATCGAGCTGCGCGGCGTCGACCTGCGCATCGACGGGGAGCACGAGCTCTGGACGCCCGGCGGCGGGCTCGTGCGCGTGGAACCCGGCGCGCGGCAGGAGCTCGAGGCTGTCTTCCGGCACGAGTTGCGCGCGTCGCGGTGTCAGGTCGTGCTCATGCTCTCGACCGGCGAGCTCGCGATCGATCTCGCGGTTCCGTAGGGCTCGCGGATCGAGGCGCGACTTCCGTATGTCGACCTCTGAGCTCGCCTGACTCGAAGCGCTCGCGGGCTCCGAGTGTGATCACTCGATCGACGCGGCGGCGCCCTTGCCCGTGCTGACGATCTGCGTGCAGACCGGCGGGCAGGTCGGGCATCCGGGGACCTCGCGGCAGATCTCCTTCGGGCCCGACTTCGTGACCGGGGCCTTCCGCGTGAGGAGCTCCTTGCACGCCTTCGTCTCTGCCACGGCGGTGGTGAGGTCCTGGAGCGCTTGCTGGGCTTTGTCGGCAGCCTGCTTCGCCTTCACCTTCTCGCTGTCGGTCTTCTTGCGTTCCTCTTCGATCTTGTCTCTCGCCAGCACGGCCTCGCGCTCCTTGTCGCGCGCCACCTGCTCGTTCCGCTTGGCGTCGGCGGCGCTCTGCAGCGCGACCTGCTCGGCGGCGCGGATGCGGCGCACGTAGGTCGCGCCGGCGATCGCGCAGAACGTCAGCACCGCGAGCGCGGAGACCGAGAGCACGATGCGTCCTTGGCGCGCCTCGCGCCGGCTCGCGGCGACGAACCGATCGGCCACCTCGGAGAGGCTCGTGCGACGGCGCAGATCTCCGGCGTTCTGGAGCCTTCGCTTGCGGAGCAGCAGCGTTCCGTCGTGGGTCGTCGACCAGCGCGCGGCGTCGAGCTCGAGCTCCTCGGCCAGCACGCGATCCTCGCGGGCCTCCGAGAGCCACGCACGGAGGCGTGACCAGTGCGTGAGCAGCGCCTCGTGGGCGAGCGCGTAGCCGTCGGGCTCGTGGACGACGAGGCGCGCTTCCTCGAAGACCTCGAGCACGCGCTCCGCGATCGGGCCGACCTCCGTAACGATGGCCTCGCGCGTGCGGTGCACCCGAGTGCCCTGCGCGGTCGTGAGCGCGAGCATGACGGCGCGGGTCGCGTCGCCAGCGACCTGCGCGAAGGTCGACTCGGCGTGTCGATCGAGCGCGCCGAGGATGCCGCCCATCGCGGCGAACCCCTCGCGCGTGAGCATCTTCTTCTCGGGGTCGCGGCCGCGCCAGAGCTGCACCGCAGGACCGGAGTGCCTCTCCGGATCGTGTGCCGACGGCGTCTGCTGCGATCGCGCGTGCGCCGGTCAGTGCGAGGCGTGCGACGTCGCCGGGAGCGAAGGGAAGTGCGAGGGCGTGAGCGGCGCGCCGCACGGGAGCCGTATGAAGTGCGCCGACGGCGGCGGCGACGTCTGCAAGGCGCTCGGGTGCGACGCGACGAAGGACCGCACCAAGTGCGCGGTGTTCGCCAACGGCCTCGAGAAGGAGTGCGCGGCGGGATCGTGCAGCGCTGGCACGGAGACGCCCGCCGCGGTCTGCGATGGGATGGGGGCCTGCGGTTCACCCAAGCCGAAATCGTGCGGGAAGTTCAGCTGTGACGCGACGAAGTGCAGAACCGCCTGCGCGACCGACACGGACTGCGCGAGCGGGTTCTCCTGCAACAAGTCGACGACGCAGTGCGATCCGATCTCCGCGAGCTGCAGCGCCGACGGGCGCACCTCGGTTCCACTCGACAAGACCCAGCCGTCGAAGGATTGCGCGCCGTACACGTGCGATCCGGCGACAGGCGGATGTTACGGGGCGTGCACCACCAGCGCCGAGTGCGCACCGTCGCGGGTGTGCGACGGCTCGCGTTGTCTCGATCCGACCGCTGCCACGGCTCCGGGCGCAGAGGAGGGCGGTGGCTGCGGTTGCTCGACGCCAGGCGCATCGAGCTCTGCGGCGCCGCTGCTCCTGCTCCTCGCGGCGATCGCCGCGCGCCGATCACGATCACATCGCCGTCTGCCGACGACGACGGAGCGCGCGCACCGCCAGGAACACACCGACCCCGAACGGCACGAGCGTGGGGGCGGCGCGTAGCGTCGTCGTCGCGGTGCCGATGGCCGCGTCGCGCGCGAACGCGACACCTTCGCGCGCGGCGATGGCCAGCTGATGGCCGACCGGCGCCTCGGCCGCGGCGCCGTGCACGCGTAGCGCGACGTCGATGGTCGCGAGATCGACGCGCCCGTGCGCCGCGCGCTGCTCGGCCTCGAGACGTTCGATCCGCTCGCGCACGTCCGCGAGCGCACGCTCGACGGCGAGGACGTCCGCGAGGCTCCCCGTCTTGTGGTCGAGGAGATCGAGGTCGCCTCTTCCTTCTTCGACGAGAGCACGCGCGCGTCGA
>JBKJQC010000725.1:0-6083 GCA_046593995.1 Polyangiales bacterium | reverse complement strand
GCCCTGGACGCGGGTCATGATGCGGCGCCAGAAGATGAGGTCGACGCGGTAGTCCGGGTGGTAACGGAAGGTGGAGATCGGCCCGCGCCCGTTGTTCAGCTCCTTCTGCCACCCGCCGTAGCCGGGGTTCAGCGTCTCGGCGTTCGGGTCGCCGCTCGACCAGCCGAACCCGAAGTTCAGGTGAAGCTTGTCCTCGACCGCCAGGAACTCCGTCTGCGTCGTGAGGCCGAACATCCGGATCTTGACCGGGTTGTTCGTGTCGCTGCTCTCCGGCGTCGCCTCGAGCGAGCCCCACTGCGATGCGAGCTCCGCCTCGAAGCGGAACTTTTTCCAGAGCGCCTGCACCCAGATGTCCGGGGTGAAGAGCTGGCCGCCGCGGCTCACGAGGTTGTTGTTTCGATCGCTCACCGCGTAGTCGGTGGTCTGCGGATTCTGGCCGCCGTTGACGTCGAGGTACTGCGAGCGGTACTGGGCGACGAGGCCGCCGTTGAGGACGAGCTCGCCGCGCGAGAGCGCCATGCGCTGCAGCTCGGGATTCTTCCGGCGCGCGACGAACACGGACCACTGGTTGACGTTCTGGAGGTTCGCGAGGTTGTACGACTGGCCGCCGTACATGTCGTAGGCATTGGCGCTCGTTGCGCCCGAGCTCATGAAGTCCCACGAGCCGCCGAAGTACAGATCGGCCGACTTGATGCCGGACGCGAACATGATGCGGTCGTAGGTCGTCTGCCAGTCGGAATCGAGCCCGTCGCCCGAGTTGTAGAGCATGCCGAGGCCCCAGTGGAACGGCATGCGGCCGAAGCGGATCTGGCCGACGGGCGTGTTGTACTCCGCCCAGACGCGCTTCACGACGACGCTGTTCTGATAGCTGTTCACGCCGGCGGTCGGCGGGACCTGCGACTGCGAGAACGCGCGGAGCGGGATGTAGCCGGCGCGGCCGGCGTTCTGATAGCCGCCGTTGGTCGGGTTGTTGACGTACCCCTCGGGCGTCGACCCGAGGACCAGGTTATCGAGGAAGTCGACCTGGGTCATGATCCGCAGGTTGTCGGAGATGTGGATCTCCGGATCCATGCGGAACCGCAGGTTCGCCGACGCGTGCGTCTTGTCCCTGCAGAGCGTCTCCCGTCCCAGAGTCGGGTTGGCGGTCGGACCGCAGCCGTCGATGTGGTGCGAGAAGTTGTTCTCGTCGACGTAGCTGTCGTGCGCGGGGCGCGGGAACAGGTTCGCGCCGCCGGAGGCGCCGTCGATGCGGCCGAGCGAGAAGTTGTGGAACAGCTCACCGCGGGTGCGGAAGAAGCCGTGGATCTCGATCAATGGACGCGTGTGCGCCCACCAGTCGTCGCTGAAGACCTGTCCCGAGCTCCCCGCCGGTGCGCCCGTCGGCTTCGACGCGTCGCCCGAGCCGGTGAGCGCGCCCTGATCCTTCTTCTTGTCGGGGGTGCTCTCCTCGGGGATGAGGGGCGCTTTCTCGGCCGGAGCGGCTGCCGGCGGCGCTGCGGGGGCCGGTGCGGGAGAAGGAGCGACCGGTGCTGCGGTCGTCGTCGGGGCAGCAGCGGGTTCTCCCTGCGCGCGGGCACGCGTCGCGACCGCCTCGATGGAGAGGAGAGTCGGGACGGCGATGGCGAGGAGCGACGCGGAACGACGGAAGCGCATTGCGAGTTCCCTTATACGGCAGCCGACGCGGCCACCCCCCGTCCGCCCGCGCGGTGGGGACGACGGTCCTTTCCCCCGCGGGACGGGACCGGTCGCGGGACGGCGCTTCGCACGAGCCTCGCGGCGCGTAAATCTCGTTCGAACGCGGGGCACCGGCCCGGACGATGAACGCTTTTCCTGCACGTCCCCCGCCCATCTGGCAGGGTTTTCCGCAGGACATGGGTCATCGCGCGCGCGCACTGCTCCTCTGCGGGGGGCTCTCTCTCGGGCTGACGCTCGGGACGGGGTGCAGCCGCACGGCGATGCAGGTCCTCGGGGAGGGCGACATCGACGACGCGGCCTCCGAGGACGTAGGCGGATCCGACGCTCCCTTCGAGGACGTGTCCTTCGAGGACGCGCTCGTCGATGCAGCCTTCGATGCACCGCTCGACGTCGAAGAGGACGCGTCGATCGAGGACGCGCCGACGGATCTTCCGCCCGATGTCGCGCCGGACGTCGAGCTCTCGCGCTGCCGTCTCGTCTCGGCGGGCGCACCGAAGACGATCCTCTCGTTCACCGATCGTCACGCGACCGCGCCGTCGATCGTGGCGCTCGGGACCGGTCGACCCGCGACCATCGCGATGCAGGCGCTCGCGAGCGGCGGCAGCAGCCCGCTCCACTCGGACATCCAGCTCGCGCGCGTGCAGGTCGGCGACTGGCCGACGGGCGTCGTCGTCGATCGTCCGCCGCAGCTCGTCGGGGTCGAGACACACGGGTGGGGGGAGCTGAGTCGCGCGCACCCGCCGCGCGCCGATCTCGCGCTCGCATGGCACGGTGATCCGGGCGGCGTCGGACGACCGATCTTCCGCACCTTCGATCCCGCGACGTGGACCGCCGGACCGCTGGTCGACGTCACGATGCGCGGCGAGGCGGTGCTGGCCCTCGCGCGCGGTGCGAGCATCGTCGGCAACGCCTACGCGGGAACGGGGTACGCGATCGCCTGGCGCGACGTCGATCCGATGCTCACGCGACCGCGCCTCACGGTCCTCGACGCCACGGGCGCCCGCAGCATCGACGTCCTCACGGCAGCGCCGGCGGCCGCGTACCCAGGACCGACACCGGCCATCGCGTGGAGCGGCTCGCACTATCTCGTCGCGGTGTCGCACGGCGATTGTCCGCCGGACGAGTGCACGCCGTTCTCCGTGAGCGTCCAGCGGCTTCTTCCGCCAGGGATGAACGGTCCGGCGGAGCTGACGCAGAGCACGGTCTTCCCGCCGTCCGCGGCCGGTCGGATCGTGTTCCGCCCCGCGCTCGCGCGCGTCGACGGCGCCTTCGACAGCTTCCTCGCGTGGGGCGAAGGGACGACGAGCACGGCGCCGCGCGACATCCGGCTCGCATGGCTCGACGCGACAGGGAAGTCCCTTCGCGACATCACCGTCGCCACCAACGTGCGCGCGATCGGCGCGGTGGTCGTCGCGGCGGGCCCGCTCGGGATCGTGGTCGCGTGGCCGGAGGCGGGGGACACCACGCTCCCGATCGGCGCGCTCGGCCGCGATCGCATCGTCGTCCACCATTTCGATCGTGCGCTCGCGCCCCTCTCCCCGGCGGTGACGATCCCGATCCCGCAGTTCGACGACTACGGGCGCGTGTCGCTCGCGTGGCTCGATCGCGGGCTCCTCCTCGCTTGGGGAGGCGCGAAACCGGCCGGAGAGCTCCCGCCGAACCAACACGACGTTTCGCTGCTCGCCCGCCTCGACTGCGTCGACCCCTGAGCTGTTGCGCTGCTCGACGCGGCGAGCGGCATCGATCCTCCGCCGTGCTCCCCCTCCGTCGCGCCACACCGCCTGCGCTCGCGCTCGCGTGCATCCTCGGCGCGTCCTCGGCGTCCGCGATCACCCCTCCGGGGACCGGCGGCGGGCTCGCCGGCACCGACACCAAAGCGCGCGCGGACACCATCGACGAAGACCTCGTCGGCACGCCCCGCGACATGCGCACGATGCCGCGCGCGCCGACGCTCCCCGATCTGACGCACACCGCTCCGGAGCTCTCGTTCGAGCACACCATCGCCTCGGTGAAGCCACGGAGCGCGAACCCGGCCGACGCGCGCCTCACGTCCCACCTCTTCCTCTTCGACGTCGAGGCGCCGATCCTCCGCTGGCTCTACCTCGGGGGCGCCTGGGGCTTCGCGGCCGCGCGCGGGCCGGAGTCGTCCGCCGGCAAGTTCGTCGCCGCGCAGCCGTTGCTCTTCGCGCGCGCGGTCTACCGCATCGACGGCGAGCGATGGTCGCTCGGCGCAGGGTTCGGGGTGCTGCCGCCGGTCTTCTCCTACGACGATCGATCGAGCGCGCAGCGGATCGAAGCCGCGACCGCGTCCTCGCTCGTGAGCATCGTGCGACCGTGGGACGTCTCGTCGTTCATCGATCGAAATCTCACCGGCCGTCCGTGGGTCGACGCACGCTACGCGCACCGAAAGTTCGTCGTGCAGCTGCGACAGGCCGTCGACGCGAACCTGCGTACCAGCGCCACGTCGTGCTCCGGCAACGCGGTGTGCGATCGCGCGGGCGCCCTGCAGTTCGTCTCGATCTCGACGCTCTACTTCGGGTGGCAGCCGACGCGCGAGACCGCGATCGGCGTCGAGGCGTGGCAGGTGTACCTGCTGAAGACGACGTTGCCGGTCTCGTCCGGCGAGCGCCTCGCGTACGCGGTCTCCCCGAGCTTTCGCTTCTTCTATCGCTGGGTCGAGCCCGCGGTGAGCCTGCTCTTTCCCATCGGCCAGCCGCTGCTCGGCGCCGCCGACTCGTATTTTGCGATGCGCATCGACCTGCGGGTGTGGTTCGGCGGGCGTTGAGGTTGCGGAGGGCGAGGGGGACCGCCATCATCGCTGCGTGATCGTCCGACTCTTCTCTCGTGCGTCGCTCCGCGTCGCGTCTCCCCTCGTCCTCTTGCCCCTTCTCGCGGGGCTCGCGAGCTGCAGCTCCAAGGAGGATCCGGCGCCGGCCGCTTCAGGGGGCGTCGCCGACAGCGGCGTGAAGGACACCGCACCGCGGCCGGACATGGGGCCGGTCTATCCCGAAATCACCTGCGGCCCCGGGCCGTACGTCACGTGGCCGCTCGATCTCCTCGTCGGCCAGACGCTCGGCGCCGCCTCGAAGACGCCGCCACAGCAGCAGCTGAAGCTGTCGCTCAGCGCGTGCCCCGAGCTGAAGGCCATGACTGACGTCGAGGGTTACGCGATCCTCCGCGTCACGGTCGGCCAGCCGCTCTCGATCAAGTTCGAGGGGCAGGGATGGATCCCCACCCGCTGGTACGAGGTGACGCCGCAGGCCTGGTCCGAGAAGCCGTTCCTCTCGCTGACCGCTGAGGCAGCGCGGCCGACGCTCGAAGGGCTCGCCGAGGGCATGATCCTGCTCGACATCGGCGGCGCCGCGGTCGGGACGTGCACCTCGCCCCTGGGCGTGGCGGTCGCGGTCGAAGGGTACCCCGACGCGAAGATCGCATATCGCGGCCCGAGCTCGCCGTTCGCGCCCGTCGCCGGCGCGACCGCCTCGAGCTCCTCGGGGATCGTGACGATCAGCGGTATCCCTTCGGGGACGAAGGTGAAGCTCGTCGCGACGAAGACCGACTGCGAAGTGGTCTCGCTCGGATCGCCGGGCGAGGTGCTCGTCGAGGCCGGCGTCGTGTCGCGCGTGCAGATGGTCGTGCGCGATCCGCTCCCTGCGTGCGGCCCCGCGCCGTGGGTGCTCCTCGGCGGCAAGGTCAGCGATCGCCTCGAGGCGGGCACGCTCGGCGAGCCCCTCCTGGGCGCGTCCGTCTCTTGGAACGAGTGCCCCGGCGCGGTCGCGACGACCAACGCCGAGGGCGCGTGGCGCGCGTGGGTGTCGCAGAACATGCCGGCGACGCGCAAGACGTCGTTTGCCGACTACATCTCGACGATCATCAGCGAGCAGTACTGGCCGCAGGACTACGAGGAGCTCGGCGTCGGCCTGCGCAAGGACGCGGTGTGGCGTCCGTTGCTGCCCGGCTTCACGGACACCGAAGGGTTCCTCGGCGTGCTCATCGCCGGCAACGACGCGGGCGCGTGCAAGGGTGACGAAGGCGTCGCGCTCCAGATCAAAGACCAGCCCACGGCGAAGATCACGTACATGAACGGCGATCCGCCGATGCCTACGACGGGCAAGGTCACGACGACGCGCGGCCTCGCGTACATCAGCGGCGTGAAGCCCGGCGTGTTGGAGCTCGGAAGCGTGACCGGTACGCGCGAGGGGTGCACCTACGGCATGAAGGGCAGCGTCGACACCGGCCGCACGCGCGTCGAGGCAGGCGGCTACTCGGCGGTCACGCTCTATCCGAAGAAGGTGCAGTGAGGTCTAGGGTCTAGGGTCTAGGGTCTAGGGTCTAGGGTCCGAGACGAGACGAGACGAGACGATGCGGTCAGCCTTCTCTCCCTCTCC
>JBKJQC010000722.1:0-6631 GCA_046593995.1 Polyangiales bacterium | reverse complement strand
AGATCCCGCGCACCCGCCCGGACTGGACGCTCTCGGAGGAGCTCGAGGCGGCGCTGGAGCGAGCGCGCGGCCGGTGAACGCTCGGCCATCCTTCGTCGCGCTCTGGCAGTCGATCTTCGTGCTCGCGCTCTTGCTCGAGCTGCCGGTGGTCGCGCTCGCCGCACCGGCCGGGAAGAAGATCCGCGCGACGCTCGCCTCCGCGCTCGGCAACGCGATCACGCACCCCGCGCTGTGGTTCCTCTGGCCGCGGGTGTTCACGGGCTCGATGTCGCTCTACGTCGGCGAGGGGTTCGCGATCCTGGTCGAGGGCGCGCTGATGACGAAGCTCGGGAGACTCGGCCCGCGCGCCGGCTTCGGCATCGCGGCAGCAGTGAACCTGTGGTCGTGGGCGATCGGCGAGCTGGTGGTCCGGGTCATCGCGGTGCGCCTCATGGCGTACTGGTACGGAGCCCACTGAGCGCTGCGAGAGGTCGTCGGTTCGAGACGAGACCAGACGAGAAAGACGAGCGCGACAGACGTCTCAGGTCACGGTCCATTCTCGGACGACTGACGACTGACGACTGACAGAGCGCGCAGGCGCCCCGACCGCTTCCCGCGCACAACGTGTCAGTCGTCTTCGCGCTTCGGCGGATCGCCGAGGCGGTTGAGGATCCCGCGCACTTCCATCTGCACTTCCACCTCGGGGTTGCCCTTTGCGAGATAGGCCTCGAGCCAGCGACGAGCGACCTCTTTGTCGCCGCGCTGCGCGTGCGCGACGCCGAGCGCGTGCCACACGTCCGGATCCGTCGGATCCTGACGACGCGCAGCCTCGGCTGACTCGAGCGCGCCGCGGACGTCCCCGAGCATGCGCAGGACGTGGCTCAGGTGGATGCGCGCGCCCTTGTACTCGGGCGAGAGCGAGAGCGCCGCGCGGTATGCATCGCGCGCGGCCTCGAGCTCGGACGACTCGAAGAGAGCGACCCCCAGCCAGTGATAGGCGTAGGGGTTCTTCGGCGAGCGCTGGATGACTTCGCGCAACGCGTAGATGGCTTCCACGACCTGCTCGTCGTGGATCAGCTCCACCGCGTCCTCGACCTCGCCCCAGTGCTTCGCGTCTCTCTGGTCGACAGGGGGATCGCGCTCGGTCACGGGTTCACTCGCAAGCTCGTGGACGCGGAACGGACTCGCTGGAGCTCGTCCGTCCGCGTTCAGGTGGCGGCGGCAGCAGCCTTCTTGCCGGCGGGCTTCTTCACCGCGGACAGGCGCGCCTTGCGCTCGTCGACGACGCGAGCCTCGCGACCCTTCTTCTTTGCCTGCGCCTTGCGGCGACGCATCTTCATCGACAGACGACGATCGTGACGACCCATGAGACGAATCCTCCGCTCCCCGTGATGGGGGGGTCGGGGAGCCTAGTCTCGCCAATCGGTCCTGTCGACCTGCGCACCGAAACAAGGGTAGGCTCGGCGATCCGATGGACGAAACGCGCTTCCAGGACGCCTCGGGGATCGTCGAACAGGTGATGCGTAAGCTCGGGCTCGACCCGGACGGCGCACGCGTGAAGGACGAGAAGTCCCCCGACGGGGCCACCCGCGCATGGGGGATGTTGCGCGGCAGCGCGCAGGTCCTCTTGATCGTGAGCGGCAACGCGGACGGCACTTGGGTGCGCGTCGTCGCGCCCGTCGTGAAGCTCCCGACGGCGGACAAGCGCTTGGCGTTCTACGAGCGACTCCTCGACCTCAACGCCAAGGCGATGCGGAACGCGTCGTTCGGAGTGTTGAACGACGGCGTCGTGATCGTCAGCGAGCGGCCGGCCGAGGGCCTCGACGCCGAGGAGGTCGAGCAGATCATGAAGCACGTGGGTGCTCTCGCCGATCACTACGACGACCTGTTCATGAAGGAGTACGGCGTCGCGCGCTGACCCTGTCGGCCGCTACTTCGCCGCGCGCCACCAGTGACGACAGACCTCGCGCACCGCGCACCCCTCGCACCGCTTCGGGTCGCGGCGTGACGGGCAACGCTGCGCCATCCCCATGTGGCACAGCGCGAAGTCGTAGCGCACGGGATCTGCAGCGTCGTACCGGCGAAGCGACGCGGTGATCTCCTCGGTCGTACGCCAGTTGGCGCCGTCACGCTGGGTCAGCCCGAGGTTCCGCGCGAGCTTGTGGATGTGCACGTCCACCGGGACGAGCAGCGCAGACGCCGGCACGAGATCGCGCCAGATCCCGAGATCGGCGCCGTCGCTCCGCACCATCCAGCGCAGGAAGAGGAGCAGGCGCTTGCAGCCGCTCGACGCGCGCGGGTCTGGCAACAGGTGGCGCGCACCGCGTCGTTCGCTCTGGTCGAGGCCGCCGGCGGCCCGGATCGCGTCGACGAAGCGCGCGAGCCCCTCGCGGAAGTCGGGAGCCTCACGCAGATCGGCGGCGAAGCGCGCGCCGAGCGAGCCATGCGCGCGTTGGACGCGTCGCGCGCCGACGATCATGCGCGCGAGATCGTCGTCGATCCACACGCGGTGACGCCACCCGGCGAGGGCACGACGGAGCGAGGGCTCGTCGTCGGCCGCGGTGGCGGGGTGCGGCCCGATGCGCCCGATGCGATCGAGCGCGTCCTTCAGCTTCGCGCGCAGCGCCTTGACGTTGCCGAACGCGACGGAGCTCGCGATCAGCGCCACGAGCTCGACGTCGTCACGGTCGACGAAGGCGCGTACGAACTCGACCGGATCGGTCGCAACGCGCGCCGCCACGTCACAGCGCGCGATCACCTGCTCGAGCGCGAGGTGGACCGGCCCGTTCGGCGCGAGACGCTCGCGATGCGTGCCTGACCTGGGAATGCCCACGATCTAGATCACTTCGGGGGGTACGCGAACTTCCAACGGCGGTCGCTCGCGCGGTCCCAGATCTCGAGCTTGTTCGGGCGGTCGCTCTCGGGGATGCGAACCTCGACCGTGACGTCGAGGCCCTTCGCGTAGGTGTCCCCGGCGAGATCGTCATCGGCGATGAGAGGGAAATCGAAGCGGATCCGCTCGACGAGGGTCGGCCCCGAGTAGAGCTCCGCCGCGAAGCGACCGAAGTGACGCGGCAGCACCATCTTCTGCCCGAGCTTCTCGCGTCGCACCTTCTCTACCGTGACCGCGCCCTTGTTGAAGCGCACCGTCATCACGAGCGCGACGTCCGAGGCGAGCGGAACGGGATCCGGCGGGATCGGC
The DNA here is from genome assembly GCA_046593995.1 of Polyangiales bacterium. Lineage (GTDB taxonomy): Bacteria > Myxococcota_A > Polyangia > Polyangiales > JADJMO01 > JALHOE01. The sequence continues at coordinate 3,450 of JBKJQC010000722.1, read as the reverse complement.
TTCGGTGCGTTCGAGTCATAGGTCGGCTGCGCGTCCTTCTTCGCGCCGCCGTCGATCGGCTTGTGCGCGTCGAAGATCGGGAGCTTCGCGTCCGGGAGCGGGAGCGGGGTCGAGTCAGGCGAGAGGGCTGCGTCGGCGGTGCTCGACGGGGCCGCCGACGGTGCGGACGACGCCGACAGCGGAATGATCCCCGCGACCAGGAGCGCGGGCGCGAGGACGATCCCGATGCGCGTCACACGATGCATGTCAGTGCCTCCTCGATACGCTCCCGTGAACCGAGCGCGAGCTCGTCGGACAGTGTGACCAACTCCCGTGGGACGGGCGAGCGCACCGTGATGATGCAATGCCCGAGGTCGATCTCGACCCGGGCACAGTGCAGCGCGATCCGACCGAGCGCGCGCGTCCGGCCGCTCGCGAGCGCGAGGCGGATCTCGCCACCATAGGCACGATCTCCGAGGAGGGGCGCTCCGGCAGCGGCGGCGTGCACGCGAATCTGATGCGTCCGGCCGGTCTCGGGCGCCACCGCGAGCAGCGCGTAGGCCGCGTCGCGGAGGGTGGAGCGCGACACGACCCGCATGCGCGTGGCTGCGACCTCGCCCGCGGCGGCGCCCTTCGCGTCGCGTTCGAGCACTGCGCGACGAAGGCGGGGATCGCGCGCGCGGCCGATGGGCCAGATCCAACGCGCCTCGGTCGGGAGGTGCCCGCGTGCGAGCGCTACGTAGCGCCGCTCGTACTTCTCTTCGGTGCGCGCGCGTGCGATCGCCTCGCGCGCGTCCTTGGTGACCGCGAAGACGACGACGCCGGAGACCTCGCGATCGAGGCGGCTCGTCGGGTGAAGATTGCGCTCGCCAGTCGCGCGCCCGGCGAGATCGAGCAGACTGCCCGCGGCGCCGACGGTATCCGCGATCGTCGGGACGCCCGCGGGTTTGTCGACCGCGACGACACCGTCACCGTGATGGAGGACGAACGGATCGGGGAGCGCCGTAGCCTCACGCGCGGCGTGCACCACGACCTCCGTGCCGCTCGGGACCGCGTCCTTCTCGCTCTTCGCGCGATAGCGACCGACGAAGACACGTCCGTCGGGGATCGCCTCGGCGCCAACGCCGCCGATGCTCGCGAGCACCTCTCCGAGTGTGGTGTCGGTCGTCGCGACGAACCGCTTGCTCATGCGGAGCCGGCGTCCGCGGACGCGCTGCTCTCCGCGCTCTTCGGTACGAGCTCGACGACGCCGCTGTGTCCGTCGAGACGTACGACGTCGCCGTCGCGGAGGCGCACGGTCGCGCCGCTCGCGTTCACGACGCACGGCACGCCGAGCTCGCGCGCCACGATCGCCGCGTGGGACAGCGGTCCGCCGAGCTCGGTCACGACGCCGGCGGCCGCGAGGAAGAGCGGCGTCCATCCGACGTCCGTCGTCCGCGTGACGAGGATGTCGCCCGGCTGGAGGCGCGCGGCCTCCGCCGGCGAACCGAGGATGCGCACCGGACCGGTGACGACGCCGGGCGCGGCGCCGTGTCCTTGCAGCGAAGGTCCACCGAGCGACTCGAGACGCACCGGCGAGGGGCGACCGACGAAGGTCGTCGGCGGATCGAGGCGCGCGAGATCGCGCGCGTACTCGGCGCGGCGGAGCTCGACGATGCGGCCGATCGAGCGCGGCTCGCCGCGGAGCACTGCGAGGATCTCGTCGATCGTGCAGAAGAAAATGCTCGGGATGTCGCCCGCCTTGGACGTCACCGGCGCGCCGAGCGTCGGCTCTCTGCGCGCGATGCGACGCTGCGCCTCGAGCGCGGCGACGCGGATCGCGCCGAGCACCCACGTGACCCACGCGCGCATCCGCTCGCGGTAGCGCGCGAACTTGTGGCAGCGCGCGACGAGGTGGCGGAGGGCCGTGCGCTGCAGCACGCCGACCTTCGACTCCACCTTCAGCACGGCGACGTCCGCGCGCGCGCCGACCTCGTGGAACTGCGGCGCGAACTGCACGCCGCGCGCGCCGCGGCTCACGTAGAGCGAGAGCGTCGCGAGGGGAAAGCTCGGATCCTCTCGCCAACGCGGCGTGGCGAGCTCCGCCTCGCGAATCGCGCGATCGCCGTACGCGACGAACCATCGGTCGAGCGCCTCGCGGGTCGGTCCGCGCGGGATCTCCTCGACCGTGCGCGGCGCCCTCGAGAGCGCCTCGCGCGCCGGAGCGTCGGAGAGGGCGATCTCCGCGATGCGCACGAGCGCGATCGTCGGCCGCGCGCTCTCGAGATCGCCGAAGCCGCGCCCGGCGCCGCCCGCCGTCAGATCTCCCGCGAGCGCGGTCGCCTCCGAGCGATCACCATCGGTGACGGACTTGTCGAGGAGCGCGCGCAACGCGACGAACGAGCCGAGCGCGTTGCTCGCGCAAGTGAGCATCAGCGCGCCCGTGCGATCGAGGAAGCGACCGAGATCACGCAGCGTGGTCGCGACGCCGTCGTCGGTGAGGATCCCGAGATCGAGCGCCTCCAACGCCGCGCGCGTGCGGGTCGCGTCGCGTTCGTAGGTGGCGAGCTCCGACTCGAGGCGCGCCTGCTCCCGGAACGCGCGCGCCGCCGTCAGCGGCAGACGCACGTAGAACCCGCGACGAGACACGCCCGCGACCTGCTCGTGGAGGACGTCGAGCGCCTCTCCGCCGCCGAGCTCGAGGAGGGTGTCCGGATCGAGCCCGGGCACCGACGCCGACACGCGCATGAACGCAGTCAGGTTGAGGTAGAAGCGACCGTGCACGTTCGCCACGAGCTTCGTGCCGCGCGGCACGACAGCCCCGAGCGCAGCGAACGCGCGACGGAAGCCGAGCTCGGAGAAGTTCGCCGCGACGGACCAGGTGAGCGGCGTCGCGACGCCCGGCAACGCTTCGGCGAGGTTGGCGCAGGACCACACCGTCGTCGCGTCACCACCTTCGGGGAACCCCGTCTCGATCACGGGGCGCGCCTGCAGCATCCACAGCTTCTCGTCGCCGCTCTCTCGCGAGATCGCGAACTCGACCTCCCACGGTCCGGGACCGAGCGTGACGAGCCGTCCGCACGCCTCCGTGAGCGCGCGGACCGAGGCCGGGGAGAGCGCAGGGCGGTCGCGGCGCGACTCCGCCACGTCCGACGCGATCGGTCCGGTCGGCCCCACCACGAGCGCCTTGGGTTTGTGCGCGACGGTCTGTTCGAGGACCACAGGATCGCCGTAGGGTTCGTCGTCGTTGCGCGGGATGGCGATGCGCAAGCGCGACACGTCCGGCGCGGCCACTCCGGAGACGACCGGCGCACCGAGACCGTGCGTGGCGTTGACCAACACGTCGACCGTGCGCCCAGACATGCTCGAGAGCGTCGCGCTCAACGGAGCTTCGCTCGCGACGGCGACGCCGCTCGCCTCGGCAGGGACGATCACCTGCAGCACGACGGCCATCGCCGCGTGATGGATCTCGTGCTCTGCGAGGTACGCGAG
>JBKJQC010000984.1:0-3351 GCA_046593995.1 Polyangiales bacterium | reverse complement strand
CCGCGCCGAGCTGCACCTCGACCACCAGCGCGAACACCGTGCGCCGCGCCGCATCGCGAAGCTCGAGCACCAGATCCGCACGGCGCTCCGTCGGCGCGACCTCCCCGAGCTCGCTCTCGACGCACTCGACGGTCTCGTGCTCGGGAAGTTGCGTGCCCAGCTGCGACACTGCGAGCTCGGTCGCGAGCGTCGGACGATTGCGAAACAGCGCGACCTGCGCCTCGTGCAGGAACGACGGCATGTCCGCCAGTCGACACGGAGGCGGTCTCGGTTGCGTGGGCAGGATGGTGCGTAGGCGCGCCGCGACTTACGTGGCGGATCGCAGGGCACACGAGGTCGATGCTGCAGTACAGGCGCCACGGCGGTGGCGGCGGCCCTTCGCGCAGGAACTCGCAGGCAGCAAAAACTCGAAGGCCGCGATCCGAAGCAACGTGCGCTTGGAATCACGGCCTACGGTTTTGTGGAGCTTATGGGGATCGAACCCACGACCTCTAGAGTGCGATTCTAGCGCTCTCCCAGCTGAGCTAAAGCCCCTCGTTCTGTAAGGGACGCGTACCTTACCGCCGTCGTTGCCGCTGTCAACCAGCACTTCATGGACCGTCCCAAGATTCTCTACGCCCATGGTTTTGCGAGCGGTCCGCTCTCCGCGAAGGGGCGCGCCGTGCGCGCTCACCTCGCCGAGCGCGGCGTCGCGGTCGAGCTGCTCGACCTGCGCGTGCCCTCGCCGAGCGGGCTGCGCCTTTCGGCGATGATCGACGTCGTGCGCGACGCCATCGGATCCGCGAGCCGGGCCGTCGTCGTCGGCTCGAGCCTCGGTGGGCTCACGTGCGCGCACGCGGCCGCCCGCGATCCGCGCATCGTCGCGACGGTGTTGCTCGCGCCTGCGTTCCGTCTCGCAGAGCGCTGGCGCACGCGCATGACCGACGACGAATGGGCGAAGTGGCAGCGCGAGGGGACGTTCGTCTACGAGGACCACGCGACGGGCGGCACGCTCGACGTCGACTTCGGGTTCATCGAGGACGCCGCGCTCGTCGATTCTTCTTCGGATGGAGGATGGCCGGACGTGCGCGTGCCGACGACGATCATCCACGGTCGGAGCGACGCGACCGTCGAACCCGAGCTCTCGCGAACCTACGCGGCGTCCCGTCCGAACGTGCGGCTCGTCGAGGTCGACGATGGTCACCAGCTCTTGGCCTCGATCCCGGTGATCTGCGCGGAGATCGACGCCACGCTCGCCCGAGCCGGGTGATCGTGCGCGGAACACGATCCGACGTCCTCGCGTTCGACGCGGGTGCCGAGCCCGATCGCGCGCTGTCCGAGCTGTGATCCCACGTCCGCCGAATCGTTGACGTTCCGCGACGCGGTGGCGATCTACTGCGCGATATGCGTTCGCTGCCGGGAGCCCGGTCACGTGCGACGCGTAGACGGACGGCGTCCGCTCGCGATTGCCGCCTGCGACGCGTGTTGGCCGACGGTGCGCGTGCAGCATCACGCACGCGTCGTCGGCCGCTACGCGCTCGTGGTCCTCGCGCTCGGGACGCTCTTCTTCTTTGCGGCTCTGATGACGCCCGAAGCGCTCGTGCATCCGCTCGACGTTCTTCTCGATCGCGCCCTGCGCCGCTGCGTGGGCGGCTGAGCTCAGCGAGCTCGATTCTCGAACGTCGGCGCGGTACTCACGAACGCGGGCGACGTCGTCACGAACGTGGGAGCAGCGGTGCCGCGAGCTCGGGATCAGCCCCGAGACGGGCTAGGTCTGGGTCCGTCGTGCAAGAATGGCGGCCACGACGTTCGTGCTCATGTGCTGCTCTGCGCGCGGGACGCAGACCTAGCGCTTCCGTGCCCGAGCTGCATCGCCACCATTCTGCGCCGTCGAGGTCTGAGCCGCGGTCGGAAGCGGCTGCGCGGAGCGGCATCGCCGTGCGCGCAGTTGTTCTCACGGGCCGGCCGCTGGTGCCATCCGCTGACGGTCGTCGACACGCGTACGGTCGCCACTTCGTTCGCTGCGAGATCGTTCCCGAGCCGACGCGAAGTTCGTGTCAAACGTCCGTGAGGGCGACGCCCGGATGCACCGCAGGCGACGGTCGGTCGCGTACGATCGGTCCTGGGGTCCAAGCGTGTCCTCGCCGCCTTGATGGCGAGCGGGGTGCACTGCCGATGGTGGCGCTGGCAGTGCGCGGGATGCCGACGCCGCATTGCGCGTCCGTTCGGACGGTCATCGACAGGGACAGGAGCGACCCCCGCGCCCGTGGCCTCGGAGAATCGCGATCGGTGACTTGGTGGAGGGCGCTCAGTGCGCGGCTTCGAGGAGCTTCGTGTACGTCGCCGCGTCCATCAGTCCCGCGTACGCGTTCGGATCGGCCGGCTCGATGACGACCATCCAGCCCTTGTCGTACGCGGCCTCGTTCACGAGCTCGGGGGACGACGAGAGCGCGTCGTTCACCTCGACGATCGTGCCCGCGAGCGGCGCGAACAGGTCGGACAGCGTCTTCACGCTCTCGACCGTGCCGAAGGCCTTGCCGGTCTCGATCTTGGTGCCGACCTTGGGCAGCTCGACGAGCGTGATGTCACCGAGCTGCTCGACGGCGAACGCGGTGATGCCGACGCGGATCTTCCCCCCCTCGAGCTTCGCCCACTCGTGATCCTTCGTGTACCGCAGGTCGTCGGGAACGTTCGACATTGGGAGGAGGTCCAGGGTCTAGGGTCTAGGGTCTAGGGTCCAGGGTCGAGAGAGAGAGTCGCTGCGCGCGAGCGTGATTCACTTCGCACGTTTGTAGAACGGCGTCTTCACCACGATCGCTTCCACGCCTTTGCCGCGGCAGTCGACGAGGATCTTCGAGCCGATGGCCGAGAGCTCGTTCGGAACGTAGCCGAGGCCGATGTTCTTGTTCAGGGTCGGGGAGGGGGAGCCGCTCGTGACGATGCCGACGTTCTCTCCCTTCTCGTTGGTGATGGGATAGCCGTGGCGCGCGATCCCGCGGCCGGTCATCTCGAAGCCGACGAGCTTCCGCTTCACGCCTTCGGCCTTCACCTTCTCGATGGCGGCGCGGCCGACGAAGTCACCCTTGTCGAGCTTCACCGTCCACGCGAGGCCCGCTTCGATGGGGTTCGTCGTCTCGTCGATCTCGTTGCCGTAGAGCGCCATCTTGCACTCGAGGCGCAGCGTGTCGCGCGCGGCGAGACCGCACGGCTTGATGCCCTCGGGCTCGCCGAGCTGCAGCAAGGCCTCCCAGATGCGAGGCGCGTCGTTCCACGGGACGAACATCTCGACGCCGTCTTCGCCGGTGTAGCCGGTGCGGGCGACGCGGCACTTCACGCCGCCGACGTTGGCGTCACGGAAGTGGAAGCTCTTGA
>JBKJQC010000961.1:0-2702 GCA_046593995.1 Polyangiales bacterium | reverse complement strand
CGCCCGTGAATCAGCACACCATGGAATTGCTGATCATGCTGGATGCGTTCAAACGCGCCAGCCCCGCCCGCATCACGGCCGTCATCCCGTATTACGGCTACGGACGGCAGGACCGGAAGGTCGCGCCCCGCACGCCCATCACGTCGAAGCTCGTCGCCGATCTCATCGTGCAGGCCGGCGTCGAGCGCGTGCTCACGCTCGATCTCCACGCCGGTCAGATCCAGGGCTTCTTCAACATCCCCGTCGACAACCTCTACTCGATGCCGGTGATGCTCAACGACTACCTGCGGAAGCACTTCGATTCCTCCGCGGTCTTCGTCTCGCCGGACGCCGGCGGCGTCGAGCGCGCCCGCGCGTACAGCAAGCGCATGAACGCGGCGCTCGCCATCGTCGACAAGCGTCGCGAGAAGGCGAACGTCAGCGAGGTCATGCACGTGATCGGCGACGTCGAGGGGAAGACCTGCATCCTCGTCGACGACATGGTCGACACGGCGGGCACGCTGACCAACGCGGCGACGGCCATCAAGAAGCACGGCGCCACGCGCATCGTCGCGTGCTGCACGCACCCGGTCCTCAGCGGCCCGGCCATCGAGCGGATCAAGGAGTCGGTCATCGACGAGCTGATCTGCACGAACACGATCCCTCTCACGACTGCGGCGAAGGAGTCCGGCAAGATCCGCCAGCTCAGCGTCGCGAGCCTCCTCGCCGAGGCCATCAAGCGCATCCATCACAGCGACTCGGTGAGTTCGCTGTTCGTCTAGAAAAAGAGGTCGATAGGTCGATGGGTCAATGGGTCCATCCCCTCTTCATCGACCTATCGACCGTTCGACCATCGACCGATTCAGGAGACACGTTCATGGACTTCGTCACTCTCAAGGCCGACACCCGCGCCGGCACCGGCAAGAGCCCCGCCAACCGCATCCGCCGCGAAGGGAAGATCCCCGCGGTCGCCTACGGCAGGACCCTCGCGGCCACGCCGATCACGGTCGATCCGGCCGCGCTCCTCAAGATCCTCCAGGGTCCCTCCGGTCTCAACACCGTGATGAAGCTCGACGTCGCCGGCCAGAAGGATCTCCTGGTCATGGTGCGCGAGGTGACCCACCACCCGGTCACGCGTCAGTTCCTCCACGCCGACTTCATCCAGGTGAAGCTCGAGGAGGACGTCGACGTCGAGGTGCCGTTCTCGCTCTTCGGGAAGTCGGTCGGCGTGACCGCGGGCGGCGTCCTGCACCAGGTCTACCGCAAGCTCCCGCTCCGCACGCGTCCGAACGCGATCCCGACGGGGATCACGGCCGACGTGACGAACCTCGTCCTCGGCGGCAGCCTCAAGGTCTCGGAGCTCACGCTCCCCGAAGGCGTCCGCGTGCGCTTCCCGGCCGATCACACGATCGCCACGGTCGTCGCGCCCGAGAAGGATCGCACCGAGGACGTGGCGGCGGCGGTTCCGGGCGCGGCTGCGGCTGTGGCTCCGGCCGCGGGTGGCAAGGCTGCTCCGGCTGCGGCTGGCGCGAAGCCGGCTGCGGGCAAGACCGACGCGGGCAAGCCTGCCGCTGCGGCCAAGCCGGCTGCGAAGAAGTAATCGCGAAGCTCCCTGCGAACTCCACGGCCATGAAGCTCGTCGTCGGCCTGGGCAATCCAGGACCCAAGTACGCGCGGACCCGACACAACGTCGGGTTCATGGCCGCGGAGCGTCTTCGCGACGACGCGCGGCTCCCCGAGTGGAAGGACAAGTTCAACGGCGTCTTCACCAAGGGGCTGCTCCGATTCGCGAGTGGCGCCGGTGAAGACGTCGCGCTGCTCCAGCCGCTCACGTTCATGAACGAGAGCGGCAAGAGCGTGCAGGCAGCGGTCGCGTTCCTGAAGGTCGATCCGAAGAGCGAGCTCCTCGTCATGCACGACGAGCTCGACATCCCCTTCGGCGACGTGCGGCTGAAGATCGGCGGCGGTCACGCGGGGCACAACGGCCTGCGCTCGATCATGGCCGGTCTCGGCGGCGACTTCGCGCGCGTCCGCATCGGGATCGGTCGTCCGCCCGCGGGCTTCCGCGGCGAGGTCGCCGACTTCGTCCTCTCCGGCTTCGATCCGGAGGAGACGCCCGAGGTCCCCGACGTGATCGTCAAGTCGGCGGACGCTGCACGGAAGTGGATCGAGCTCGGCCCCCGCGCCGCGAACGACACCAACGCTCCGGCGAAAGCAAAGGGAGGTCGCGCCGCCAAGTCGGCGTGATCGCTCTCACAGACTCCACCTCTCGATACCTCGAAAGAGCGACTCCAGAGGCGGAGGGCGATTCGACTGAATCGCCTTCCTTGCTCCCCGCGAATGACGGGGGGTCTCACGTCCACAAGGAAAACGAATGGCAACGAATTCAGAGCATCTGCGTGAGTACGAGACGATCTACATCCTTCGCCCCGACGTCGACGCCGACGGCGCGGACAAGGTCGCTCAGCGCGTGAGCGAGGTCGTCGACCGCGAGAAGGGTCGCCTCGTGAAGTTCGAGTCGTGGGGCCGCCGTCGCCTCGCGTACGAAGTCGCGAAGCAGCGCAAGGGCGTCTACGTCTACGTGAAGTACCTCGGCAAGGGCGGGCTCGTGCTGGAGCTCGAGCGCAACCTGCGCCTCGCCGACGTGGTCCTCAAGCACATGACCGTGCAGGTCCGCGACGACGTCGAGGTCTCCTCGGTGACGATCGATCCCGAAGAGGTCA
>JBKJQC010000956.1:0-4412 GCA_046593995.1 Polyangiales bacterium | reverse complement strand
GCTGGCCGGCCACGAGACCACCGCGAGCAACCTCGCCTGGACCTTCCACCTGCTCTCGCTCCACCCCGATGTCGAGCGCCGGCTCCAGGCCGAGCTCCGCACGGTGCTCGGCGATCGCGCGCCGACGTTCAAGGATCTCCCGAAGCTCCGCTACACCTCGATGGTCGTGCACGAGTCGCTCCGGCTCTATCCACCGGCGTGGGTCTTCGAGCGGCAGGCGCTCGAGGACGACGTCATCCCCTCGGGCACGTCGCGCTATCGCGTCGCGAAGGGCACCGTCGTCGCCGTCTGTCCCTACACGCTGCACCGGAGCCCGCGCTACTGGGAGAACCCGGAGGGCTTCGATCCGGAGCGCTTCTCCCCCGAGCAAATCGAGCGCCGTCCGAAGAACGCGTTCCTCCCCTTCGCGACCGGCCCGCGCCAGTGCATCGGCAACGCGTTTGCCCTGATGGAAGCGCAGATCGTGCTCGCAACGATCCTCCAACGCTTCCGCCTCTCGGCGATCCCCGGCACGACGCCCGAGCCGGACGCGAAGGTCACGCTCCGCCCGAACGGCGGCATGCCGATGCTCCGCACCCGAAGGGCCGACGGTTCACGGTCGACGGCCGGCGGTTCTCCGAGACCGTGAGCCATCGACCGTAGACCGTAGACTCAACCGGTGGGGCGGACGGCGCGGGCGAATCGTTGGGCGTCGAGGGGCCAGGCTCGACCGGCGCGCACGCGGCCATCAGAGGGGGTGGGGCTTGCCAGCGCGCGACGGCTCAGGCTCGATGCGCCGCCATGACCCGCCCCTTGCTTCCGCTCGAGAAATTGTCCCCCGCCGCCGATGCCCTGGTGACCCGGTTCCACCGCGCGATCGTCGACGAGGTCGTCGCCGCCGTGACGAAGGACCACGTGGTCGTCGTCGGCATGGCGCAGAACCCGGTCGTGAAAAAGGCGCGCAAGCTGCTCGGCGACGCCGGCGTCGCGTACACCTACCTCGAGTACGGCAGCTACCTCTCGAAGTGGAAGGAGCGCCTCGCGATCAAGCTGTGGGCCGGCTTCCCGACGTTCCCCATGGTCTTCGTCGACGGCACACTCGTCGGCGGTGCGTCGGAGCTCGAGCCCATGCTCCGCGAGGGAAAGCTGAAGCCGTGAGCGTTCGTGGCGGCGCGGCTCCGCCTCTCCACGCGGGGGACGCGGTCGAGGACTTCTGCCGCGTCTGCAAAGAAGTGCGCGATCATCGCGTCATCGCCGTCAGCACCGAGGTCGTGCGCGTGATCTGCGGGTGGTGCCAGAGCCAGCACAACTATCGCGGCGGGCGCTCGCCCGCGGATCGCCGGCCTGCACCCGTGACGAGCAGCGGGCCTGCGGTCGTACGACGCCGCGCGGATGGGACGGCCGAGGTGGTGCGCGCCGCGGAGCCGATGGCGGTCACGCACTCGGGAGACGAGCTGGTTTCGGAGCGGGAGCGCGCGTTCCCGCCGATCGACTTGGAAGGGGATCCGATGGACATCGAGATGATGCTGCGACGTGTGATCCGCGAAGAGTGTGGCCTCACGCCGGTGGCGCCCGCCGACAAGTGGCGCGGTGGAAAGCTGGTGATGGAGCCCGGCAAGCCCGGCGTGCAGATGAAGGAGATCCCGATCGACACGTTCTTCCACAAGATCGTGATGCTGCGGAATCGCCTCCGCGTGCTCGAACAGAAGATCAACTCCTCGAAGCTCCCCGAGGACGAGAAGCTCGATCTGCAGTCGTACGTGACCGGCTGCTACGGCTCGCTGACGACCTTCAACGTGCTGTTCGCAGAGGAGAGCGACAAGTTCAAGGGCCAGGGCGGCAACGACTGAGCGCCGCCGAAGCGAGCGCGCGCCGCGCTCACCCAGGCATCCACGTCGCGTGCGTGCCGCTGGCGATTCGCTGGGGCAAGCGCACGCGCGCGATCGGTCCGCGGGTGATGTCGCTCGCATCGAAGATCTGGCATTCACTGGCGTCGTTCGCGGCGTCGGTCGTGAAGGTGATCGCGTAACCGTCGGCCTCGTCCTTCGCGCCCACGCGCGGGGCGATCGGCGACTCCGACGCGAACACGCCCGACGGGAAGCGATAGCTCTGCTTGGTGCCGCGCTCGACGTCGTAGCGGACCATTCCGTCGAAGAGGAACATCCCGGGCGCGCCGCGCATCGCGATCACCTTGCCGTGCCTTCGGCCGGCGAAGCGCGCGTCGATCATCGGGAACTCTGCGACCTCGTCGTCGAGGCGCTCTTCCTTGGTCCTGCCGGTGACGAGATCGAAGCGCCAGCGATGCAACCTCGTCCCCATGGCGTGCATGTCGAGGCTCTTCATGAACGCATCGATCGGCGTGTCGCTCGGGAGGCGCTCCGGGACCGGCGAGCTCTGGTGGAAGCCTTCGAGCACCACCTCGTCCCCTTCCTCGTAGGCGTTCGTGAAATGCAGCGTGTACGTCGGGGTCGCGTCGAACCAACGGATCGCGCCGCTCTCGCGATCGACGAGCGCGAACCGTGAACCGAGCTCCGGCGCATAGCGCGGTCGGTGGACGTTCTTCTCGAGCTTCGTCGGATCCCAGAACATCGGGAAGTCGTTGAGGATGGCGAAGCGCTCGGTGAACGCCATGTCGTGGGGGAGGCGCGGTCCGGGGAGCGGGACGTCGAAGTACTTGGTGAGCACGCCCTCGGCGGAGATCACGCCGAGATGCATGTACGGCGCGGTCTTCGAATACTCGAAGAACAACAGCTCGCCGGTGCGCGCGTCGACCTTCGGGTGCGCCGACACGAACGCCGGGAAGCACTTGGCCGGGCCGAGCGTCTCGAGCGTCCGCGGATCGAGGCGATACACGTCGCCGCACTGATAGAAAGTCGTGAGCGCCTCGCCGCGGTGGACGATGATGTCCGTCGACGACGCGTCCTTCATCCGCGTGCGCGCGCCGCATCCGTCACGCAACGACGCCTCCACCGGCTCGAGGATCCCGGCCCACAGCGCGGCGCCGGCCTCGATCTCGGCGAGCAGTCCCGCGGTCTGGATGAAACGATTGCGATACTCCGCACGGCCGCCTTCGAAGCGGATCGCGTGCACCATCCCGTCGCCGTCGAACGGGTGATAGCGGCCGGCGATCGCCTCGTAGAGAGGGTTCTCGGTGTTACGCAGGTAGATGCCGTGCAGATCGCGCGGGATCTCCCCGGCGATGACGTCGAGGTTCGTCGCATCGAGCTCCACAGCGTTCGGCTTCCAGGCGCCCGTGCGATACGGGTGGAAGTCGTCCGCGGGCAGCTTCGACTCGTAGCGCCGGATCACCGAGACGTTCATCGCTCCGAGAGCGTACACGCGCGGCATGCGCGTTGCTGAACGCGCTCCCATGCGTTGCCTGCTCTTCTTGATGTCGCTCATGCTCTTCGTCATGTCCGGATGCTTCCGCACCCTCGAGCAGTGCCGGACGCAGTGCTCGATGCACGGCCTCGTGCCGACCGGCGTGCAGACGAACAACGATCTGTTCGGCGGCGGCCAGTGCACCTGCGGCACGCGTGCGCCGGAGCCCCAGTACGAGGCGCCCGTCGCGCCGACGAAACATGCAGGCTGCAGCAAGGACGTCGACTGCAAAGGGGATCGCGTCTGTCACAAAGGGATCTGCGAGGATCCCGCGTGACCGCCTCCGCGTGCGACATCCTGCCGCTCCGATCGTGAACGGACGGCCTCGCCGCGCGCGTCAGGCGGAGCAGCAGCTCCGTCGGCCGCGCGGGGTCGTCAGCAGGATGCCCGCCGGCAGCTTCTCGCGCACCGCGCCGGAGACACGCTCCATGCCTCCGCCACTCTGCACGTAGAGGTCTCCGTTCTTGGCGAACGATGCGGCCGCGCCGCCGGGCGCGGTGGCGATGCGATCGAAGTGCCCGGAGACGAGGTCGAGGCGCGAGACGACGTGACGAAGCTCTTCGCGAAACGGTTCGCACTCGCAGACGTCGAGCTGCGAGACGAGCACCGCGGCCTTGCCGTCCGGCGACGCGATCACCGTCGTCGCCATGCCCGCGTGCTCTTTCGGCAGCGGGAACGCGCGACCGTCGGGGATCCGCAGCGTGTCCTTCACGAGCTCGTATCCAGGCGTCGACGTGAACCGCAGCTCCGCCCCGGCGTACCCTTCGAGCGCGAGCGAGACGGGTGACGCGTTGCTCGCGGTGCCTGCGATCGTCCGCGTGATGCGACCCGGCTTGCCGCCGAATCCGGGCAGCTCGCGGACGGCGAACGCTGCACCGTCGGCCGTCGTCCACGCTTCCACGAAGAGGTCCGTGGCGTACTCGGAGCTGACGTGCTTCGCAGCGATCCAGGGCGCCGCGGCGCGCGGATCGAACGATGCCGTCGACACCTCGACCGGCGACTCGAGCGGGTGACAAATCACGCCGCAGGAGTCGGACACGGTCGCCTTGATC
>JBKJQC010000120.1:0-4294 GCA_046593995.1 Polyangiales bacterium | reverse complement strand
GGATCGGCAGCACCACGCCGTCGCGCACGGGGTGCACGAACTTGTTCGAGTGCCAGCTGGTGGCGAGCGGACCCGTCTCGGCCTCGCCGTCACCGATGATGCATGCGACGCACAGCTCCGGATTGTCGGAGGCTGCACCGTACGCGTGCGACAGCGCGTAGCCGAGCTCGCCGCCCTCATGGATCGAGCCCGGCGTCTCGGGCGCGACGTGACTCGGAACGCCTCCCGGAAACGAGAACTGGTGGAAGAGTCGCCGCATGCCGACGGCGTCGAGTGACACCTCGGGGTAGACCTCGCTGTACGTGCCCTCGAGCCACGCGTTGGCGAGCGCGGCCGGTCCCCCGTGGCCGGGGCCGATCACGTACATCATGTCGAGATCGCGCTGCCGGATGATGCGATTGAGATGCGCCCAGAGGAAGTTCAGCCCCGGCGTGGTCCCCCAGTGGCCCAAGAGCCGCGGTTTGATGTGCTCGCGTCGGAGAGGCTCACGCAGCAGCGGGTTGTCGCGCAGGTAGATCTGGCCGACCGAGAGATAGTTCGCCGCGCGCCAATAGGCATCGATCGCGGACAACTGGCGGGCATCGCGGCTAGACGTCATCGTTTCTTCCTTCCCGGCCCGAGTCACCCCGCGCAAGACGCGTGTCCGCACCCGCACGCGAATCCATGCATTCGATCTCTCCAGCGCTCTGCCGTTGCTCGTGAGCAGCGAGCGATCAGCGGGTGGGGCAAAACGCAACGGCGCACAATTGCCCGCAACGATCAACGGAGCGCGCACGAGCAGCAAGGTCGACAGGTGACGTCTCCGCTTTTGCGCGGTCCGGCGGAACCCGCTTGACGCGATCGCGCTGGCGAGGACGAACAACCGCCAGTCGCTCGCGGCCCCTTCGGTCGGGGCGGTTCGCCCCGTGCATATCGGCGTCTCTTCGTCTCACCTCGTTCGTCATGCCCAACCAGACGCCTTCCACGCGCTCTTCTCTTCGACGACCGCCGTGAGGAGGGCGTCCCGTAGCGCTCCTCGACGCGCCATTTCGCGCTCGAACGCCGCTCGTGCCATTTCGCGCCACCGGATGCGAACATGACAGAGCTCGTCTTCGCCTACGACGGATCGGAGCGCACGATGCCCGGGCGCATCGTGTTCGGAAGCCCCATCGAGAAGATCCTGCGCGAAACGCCCGCCGACTTCGCCGTGTACCGGAGCGTGGATTGACCCAACGACAGATCCACAATCTCGAGGTCGCAGAGATCTGGGCGCTCTTGCGCAGCCGCGCCGAAGGGCTCGGACCGGACGAGGCCACAGAGCGTCTCGCGGAGATCGGGCCGAACACGCTGAGCGCGCCGCCGCGCCTCGTGTGGCTGCGCATGCTCCTCAAGCAGTTCACCAACCTGTTCAGCATCTTGCTCGACGTGTCCGCCGTGCTCTGCTTCGTCGCGGAGAGGATGCAGCCCGGCGAGGGGATGGCGGTGCTCGGCTGGGCGCTCCTGGGCGTGGCGCTGCTCAACGCGCTCTTCACGTTCGCCCAAGACATGCGCGCCGAGCGCGCGATGCAAGCGCTGCGGAACATGCTCCCCCAGCGCATCACCGTGAGGCGCGCCGGCGCAGAACAAGATGTTCAGACCGAGCAGCTCGTGCCCGGCGACGTGCTGCTCTTGTGCGAGGGAGATCGCGTCCCGGCGGATGCGCGCGTGGTCGAGACCCGCGATCTGCTCGCCAACAACGCGCCGCTCACCGGCGAATCGCGCCACGTGAGCTTGCGCGGCGAGTCGGTCGACGGCGGGAACATGGTCGACAGCCCCAACCTCGTGTTCGCCGGCTGTTCGATCGTCCGCGGCTCGGGGACGGCGGTGGTCTACTCGACGGGACGGCGCACCGAGTTCGGAAAGATCGCGGCGCTGTCCGTCGGCGTGCGGCGGCCACCGACGCCGCTCGAGCGCGAAGTCACCCGCATGGTGCGCATCCTCACGGTGGTTGCGGTCGTGATGGGTCTCGCGTTCTTCGCATACGGCCTCGCGATCGGACGTGGGCTCTGGGTCAACGTCGTGTTCATGCTCGGCATCATCGTCGCCAACGTGCCCGAGGGGCTGCTCCCGACGCTGACGCTCGCGCTGGCGATGGGCGCGCTGCGTCTCGCGAAGAAGAAGGTTCTCGTGAAGAGCCTCAGCGCCGTCGAGGCGCTTGGCTCGATCGAGGTCATCTGCACGGACAAGACCGGCACGCTGACGAAGAACGAGCTCGCGGTGACGAGTGTCGTCGACGCGACGACGGGCGAAGCGCTCGACGAGCCGGCCCGGCGCGGCTTGCTCGAAGCGGCGGTCGCGGCGTCCGAGATCCACGAGCAGGGCGGCGCGCTCACCGGCGATCCGCTCGACGTGGCTGCCGCCGAAGCGCTCGCGAAGATGGGCGGCGATCCGCGCGCGCTGTCGCGTGCCATCGTGCGGCACATCCCGTTCGACGTAGAGCGGCGGCGCGCTGCGGGGGTCTTCGCGCGCGGCGCCACTCCTCTCTTCACCGTCAAGGGTGCGTGGGAGGTCGTGCGCCCGCACGTCAACGTCTCGCCCGCCGCGCTGGAACTGGGCGACGTCACCGTGCGGAGACTCGCTTCACAGGGGCTTCGGATCATCGCCGTGGCGTCCCGGGAGCTGACAGCTGACGAGGTGGACGCGCCGGAAGCCGCGATCGAAAGCGACCTCACGCTTCACGGCTTTCTCTGTCTCTCCGATCCGCTGCGCGAGGAGGTGCCGGACGCGCTCGCGCGGTGTCGCTCTGCAGGCATCCGCGTGATCCTCGTCACGGGCGACCATCCGGACACGGCGCGCGCGGTCGCGGAGCACGCCGGCATTCTCTGGCGCGACGCGCCCGCCGACGAAGTGATCACCGGCGACCGACTCGAGTCGGCGCGCGAGGACGAGCTCGTCGAGTGGCTGCGCGCCGGAGCCTGCGTCTTCGCTCGGACGACGCCCGCGCAGAAGCTGAAGCTCGTGAGCGCGTTGAGGAGCATGGGACTCTTGGTCGGCATGACCGGCGACGGCGTGAACGACGCGCCGGCGCTCCGTGCGGCCGACGTGGGGATCGCGATGGGCGCGACCGGGACGGACGTGGCGCGCGAAGCTGCGCAGATTGTCCTCCTCGACGACAACTTCGCCAGCCTCGTGGCCGGCGTCGAGGAAGGCCGGACGGTCTTCGCGAACATGCGCAAGTTCACGAGCTACGTGCTCGCGAGCAACGTCCCGGAGATGGTGCCGTTTCTCGCGTTCGTCGCGCTCCCCGTCCCGCTCGCGCTCAACATCCTGCAGATCCTGGCGATCGATCTCGGCACCGACATGATCCCGGCGATTGGCCTCGGCCAAGAGCCACCCGACGGCGAGACGATGAGGTTGCCGCCGCGCGGCCTGCGCGGGCGGCTCCTCGACGCCGAGCTCGTTCTTCGAAGCTACTTGTTTCTGGGACTCATCGAGGCGGCTTGGGCGATGGCGATGTTCTTCTTGGTGCTTCACAACGGCGGCTGGCGCTATGGGCAGGTCCTCCCCTCGACGAGCCCGCTCTACCGCAGCGCCACGGGCATCACGCTCGTGTCCGTAGTCTTCGCGCAGGTCGCGAACTTGATCGGCCGTCGCTTCGAGCAGCGATCGGGGTTCGACTTGGGGCTGTTGCGAAATTGGCTGCTCGCGATCGGCGTCGGGCTCGAACTCGCGTTTGCAGTTGCCGTGATCTACTGGCCGCCGCTCAACAGGGCGCTCGGGACCGCTCCCGTGGCTCCATGGCTCTTCGCGCTGGCGGGGTTGGGTGGGCCATTGCTGTTCGTCGCGGATCTCACGCGGAAGCGAATCGCGCGCATGCGAAGCACGAGCCGAGTTGCTCCAAGCTCGAAGCCCTCGCGTCGATCCGATCAATAGGGCTCGTCTGCGGACGAGGCTGGACACACCTTCGACGCGCGTCGCGATTCTACTGCTTCGTCACCGTGACTGCGTGCACGTCGGTCCACGAGAAGGTGAGCGAGTGGCGAGCGCCGCTCTTGCCCTTCATCGTGTAGATCGTTGGTGGGTGACCCATCAGCGACACCGGGATGACGCGTAGCTCGCGGCCCCGGAGCCTCCTCGACCGGAGGTGAGCGGTGTCGATGATGCGTAAGGTCGTGAATGAGAAGGACGCGCGGGCGTGCCTGGTGGCGGTCGCGAGGTCGGGGCTGGTGCTGAGGGAGTGGGCGCGCAAGCACCACGTCGACGGTCGGTCGTTGAACGCGTCTTTGGTCGCGTCACGGTGCTTTCGCTGGCGCAGTCGCTCGTCGGTCCGCTGCGC
>JBKJQC010000100.1:0-4094 GCA_046593995.1 Polyangiales bacterium | reverse complement strand
GCCCAAGCGGCGCTGGTCGAGCTCGAGCGCGGCCGCGCGGAGGATCTGCGGCGCGAGGTCGAAGCACGCACTCGCGAGCTGGCGACCTCCAACCGTGACCTGCACTCCGCGAAGGAGCGGGCGGAGTCGGCGGCGCGCGCGAAGAGCGAGTTCCTCGCGAACATGAGTCACGAGATCCGCACGCCGCTCACCGCGGTGCTCGGCTTCTCCGATCTGCTCCTCGATCCGCGGCTCGCAGAGAGTGATCGCCACAATTATCTGAAAACGATTCGTCGCAACGGCTCCCACCTTCTCGCCGTGATCAACGACATCCTCGACCTCTCGAAAATCGATGCCGGGGAAATGGCCATCGAGACGATCGCCTGCTCGCCGGTCCGCATCCTCGAAGAGCTCGCCGCGCTCATGCGCCCGCGCGCGACCGAGAAGGGGCTCGACTTCGGCTTGGAGCTCGCGACGCCGATTCCTGCCGCGATCACCACAGATCCCACGCGGATGCGGCAAATACTCATCAATTTGGTGAGCAATGCGATCAAGTTCACCGAGCGCGGACAGGTGCGCGTGGTGGCCCGAGTCGACGCGCAGGCTCTGGTGATCGCAGTGATCGACAGCGGGATCGGCGTCGAAGCGGAGCAGCTCGGACAGCTGTTTCGTCCCTTCCGCCAGGCCGATCCGTCGTTGACGAGGCGTTTTGGCGGCACCGGTCTCGGTCTGGCGATCTCCCGGCCGCTGGCCGAAGCGCTCGGCGGCGCGATCGACGTCGTGAGCGAGAAGGGCGTGGGCAGCACATTCACTCTGCGGCTCCCGATCAAAGACAGCGGGGGACCGATGATCACCGTGATGCCGGACGCGGAAGGCTCATCCGAGCCGCCGAGTCCGGAGCTGCCGGTGAGCGATGTGCTCTCGGGAACGATTCTGCTCGCGGAGGACGGTGTCGATAATCAGCTGCTCCTTTCCCGCATCCTCGCGCAGTTCGGCCTCACGGTGGTGGTCGCGGACAATGGCCGGCGCGCCGTCGACTTGGCTCTCGCCGCCGAGACTGACGGCCGACCCTTTGCCCTGGTACTGATGGACATGCAGATGCCCGAGCTCGACGGATACTCGGCGGCTGCCTGCTTACGCGCCGCGGCATACCCGCGAGCGATCCTTGCGCTCACCGCTCACGCGATGGCCGGTGAGCGGGAGCGCTGTTTCGCCGCTGGGTGCAGCGAGTACCTCACCAAGCCGGTGAATCGGGGGGCGCTGTTCGGCGCGCTCCGCCGTCACCTACCGCGCGAAGGCTTCGCTCCGTCGCCGATTCACAGCTCCATGTCCGACGACCCCGACCTCTCCGAGATCATCGGACCCTTCGTCGCACGCACCCGACTGACCGCGGTCAAGCTGCGCAACGCGCTCGAGCGAGCTGAGCTTCCGATCCTCCGCCAGCTCGCCCACCAGCTGAAGGGCGCATCGGGTGGGTACGGCTTCCCGGAGCTCGGCGAGGCGGCGGGCAGGGCAGAGGCGGCGATCGACCACGGGTTGGACGCTGCACGACCCGCCGTCGAGTGGCTCATAGCGCTGTGCGAACGGATCGCAGAGCGGCCGACGAGAGGCGTGTCATGAAGTCCAAGGTCCTCGTCATCGACGATTCCATCGACATGCAGGAGCTGGTAGCGATCCACCTGCGTCAGGAGTCGATCGAGACCATTCGCGCCTTCAGCGGCGGCGAAGCGCTCTCCCTCGCGCGCACGCGGAAGCCTGCGGCTATCCTCCTCGACCTCGACCTCGGCGCCGAGAACGGTCTCGAGGTGTGTCGTACGCTGCAGGACGACGCCGAGACGCACGTGATCCCGATCATCATCCTCACCGGGACGATGGATTCGCCGGTCAAGCTGAAGGCCTTTGCGCTCGGTGCGGTCGACTATGTGATCAAACCGTTCGCCGGCGGCGATCTGCGCACCCGAGTGCGGACGGCGCTGCGCCTGCGACGATACGCCGAGCTGCTCGCCGAGCACGCCGACCTCGACGCCGAGAGCGAGCTGTTCATGCGACGCGCGCTCGACCGAGAGGTCGCAGGCGACCTCCTGCTGTTGTCACTCCACGATCACTCACGGCTTCTCGCGTGTTACGGCAGACCATTCTGCAACAGCGCAATTCGCGTCTTGGCCGATGGGGTGAGGGCAGTGGTGGAGCCGCGGCGCTGTTTCCTATATGCACCTGGTGTCGTCGCCGTGCTCAGCACGGACCTGCCGCTGCTCGACGCGGTGCAAGCGAGTCTGAAGACGATCTTTCTCGCGCACGCGGGCGCGTCGGTAGAGGTCTTGGTGCAGAGCGAGCGTCGGAAGTTGTGAGCGCTACGCCGCGCTTCACGCTGGCCACAGGTGCCCCCGCCGTTGATACCCCTCGGGCTCGGCCCACGCTTGTCACCAGCGGCGCCACGTGGCGAGACTATGGGCCGACGCCGCGTCTGCACACTGCTGTCGGCCTCGCTCACGACAGCAGCTGGGCGAGCACCTGATCCGAGAGCACCTCTTGCTCGATCCAAGTCTTGGTCGCCGCGATCTCCCGCAGGAGCGCGTGACAGGGCGCCGACGGAGGATCGGCCGCGATCAACGAGCGCAGGCGTGCCAGCTCCTCGGCGGTGAGCGGTCGACCCTGCTCGGCGAAACGGCGGTGGGTCTCGGGGTCCATGAACGTCGGCTCGATGCGCAGGCCGCTCCGCTTGATCAAGCTCCGCAGGATCAGCACGCCCGATCGATCCAGATCGCCGAGGTGGCGCGCGGGGAGCGCGTAGCGCGCGAGCATCCGCAGCAGGCCGATCACGGCGAGGTTCGCCTGACCCCCGGAACACACGACGATCTCGTCGTCGCGATCGTGCGCGACGAGCGCGTCCACGTATTCCAGGTAAGGAGCCAGGTTCTCGAAGATCGTGATCCGCCGTGCGGCGGGCGGCTCGAGCTCGGCGTCGCGCAGCTGCTGCACGACGAGTCGACACGACTCGCCGAGCGCGGCGTGCTGCGCCACGTGGTCGAAGGAGTGGCGCGCCTTCCGATAGCGCAACGGCCCGAAGCACAACACCGAGGCGGCGGCCTCGTCGAAGAGCACGCCGTGGGCCTCGAGCGCGAAGGCGCGGTACGCGGCTTCGCTCGGGAACACGCCTTGCTCTTCGAGCAGCGCGAACGTGCGTGGATCGTGCGCGAACAGCGCATCGCAGACGGCGGCGTGGAGATCGCCACCCGGGCGTAGCGCCTTGCTGTTGCCCACCACGCGGGCCGCGAACGTCTGCACGCGTACGGGCTCGCGGAGCTCGCAGACCGCGTCGAGGCAGTGGACCACTGCCCGCGCGAAGGAGATCGCGCGCGCGGCGTCGCTCGCGACCGCGCGTTCGATCAGCGTGGAACGACCGGAAGAGATCGCGGTGCGCTCGGCTGCGAGCCACGCGCGTGCGACGTCGAGACGCGCCTCGGCGCCGAGCTCGACGAGCAAACGCTCGAGCGAGACGGCGCGCGCGCGCGCCTCGTCGGCGGGAGACCGCGGGATCCGCGCCACTGCCGCGTAGAGCGCGGCGACGAGCGCGTCGGGCGAACCGCGCAGCGCTGCGAGGTCGAGTCGGACCGTGTCGTCGCCCAGTATGCGCACGGCCCGGGGCGAGAAGACGCGTGCCAGCGCCTCGTGAACCGCGGGGCTGGTTCGCCGAACGGTGACGCGCGTCGGCCAGCGACCGTCGCGCTCGACCCGATCGAGGACTGCGCCGAGAGCTTCTGCGAGTCCGTTCGTTCGCGCGACGAGCCCCGCGAGCTCGTCGCGCACTTCGTCGGCTCCGTTCTCCGCGGCGGTCACCGACACGATCTGACGCATTCTCCCCGCGGTGTCGACGCGGGCGGACGTTCTTTGTCCGAGGCCGGGCGTCCGCGCACGCCGATCCCCGATGCCCCGCGTTGCGCGCGCCGGTGAGCGTAGTTACCGCCTTGGATACGATGACGTGGGATCCCGACGCCGCTTCCGACGCGCGCGCTCTGCTGCGCGAAGCGGCCACGCGCGCGTTCGAGGAGGGACGTGCGCCGGTCCTCCTTCGCGCCATCGAGCGGTCGGTCGCGAGCGCGCTCGTCGCCGATCGC
>JBKJQC010000084.1:0-6548 GCA_046593995.1 Polyangiales bacterium | reverse complement strand
AGGAACAACACGAGGACGACGATCGCAGCGCCCTCGTGTTGTTCCTCACGCTCGGCTCCTTGCGCGCGGGGCTGCTCGTCGCCGGGGCCATCCCGTTCGCGATGCTGATCGCGTTCTTCGGGTTGGTCTCGACCGGCATGAGCGCGAACGTGATGTCGCTCGGCGCGGTCGACTTCGGGATCGTCGTCGAAGGTGCGGTCGTCGTGGTCGAGTCGGCGCTGCACGCCGCCGCGCACGCGCGCATGGGAGCGAAGCGGCGATCGATCATCGACGCGTGCGCGACGACCGCGCGCCCCGTGCTCTTCGCGGTGGTAATCGTCCTCCTCGTGTTCCTCCCGCTTGCCACGCTCGAGGAGGTCGAGGGGAAGATGTTCCGCCCAGTCGTCGTATCGCTCGTCTTCATGCTCGGTGGGGCGCTCTTCTATGCGCTCGTCGTGGTGCCCGCGCTGGCGCCGGCGCTGCTCGGGAAGCACGCCGCGGAGCGCGAGCCGCTCCTCATTCGCGGCCTCCGTCGCGTGTACGAACCGGGCCTCGCGTTCGCCACGCGCAGGCCGATCGCCACGGCGCTCCTCGCGCTCGTCATCGCCGGCGCGACGATCGTTCCCGGCGCGACGCTCGGCGCGGAGTTCCTGCCGCGGATCTTCGAGGGCGATCTCGCGATCGACGTGCGCCGTCCGGTGAGCACCTCGGTCACACAGGCCGTGGAGCTGTCGACCGAGGCGGAGCGCGCGCTCATGAAGGTGCCGGAGGTCGTGAAGGTGATCACGCGAACGGGGCGAACCGAGGGCTCGATCGATCCCGCAGGTCCCGAGGCGAGCGACGTCTTCATCATCCTCGAGCCACGGGACAAGTGGCGTTCCGGCCTCACCCCGGACTCGCTGGTCGAGGAGCTCGATCGCGCGCTCGTGGGGCACGCGCCCGCGCAGTCGAGCGCGTTCTCGCAGCCCATCGAGATGCGGGTCAACGATCTCATCGCTGGCGTGAAGTCCGACGTCGCAGTGAAGCTGTTCGGCGACGATCTCGACGTGCTCACCACCGTCGCCGAGCAGTTTCAGGCCGCGCTCAACGACACGCCCGGCGCCGCTGACGTGAAGCGCGAGATCCCGAGAGGACTCCCGACCCTGCGCGTGATCGTGAAGCGAGATCAGGCGGCACGCCTCGGCGTGTCGCCGCGATCGATCCTCGACGCGGTGGAGGTCGCGCGCGCCGGTCAGGTCGTCGGGCGCATCTACGAGGGGGAGCGCACCTTCGATCTCGTGCTCAAGGTCGGTGGCGACATGGTGACCGGCGCGCGCGAGCTCGCGCGCTTTCCCATCGTGACCGCGCGCGGCGATCTCGTGCCACTCTCCGCGGTGGCGGACCTGGTCATCGAGCGCGGACTCTTCCAAATCAGCCGCGAGAAGCTCCAGCGCAGGCTCGTCGTCGAGGCGAACGTTCGCGGTCGCGACCTGGTGGGCTTCGTGACCGACGCCAAACAGCGGGTCGCAGGGATCAAGATCCCTCCCGGCGTCGAGGTGCAGTGGGGCGGTCAGTTCGAGAACTTCACGCGTGCGAATCGGCGACTGTCGCTGCTCGTCCCCGTCGCGCTGACGATCATCGCGGCCATGCTCTTCGCAGCGTACCGTTCCGTGCCGCTCACCTTCGTGACGCTCGCGGGCCTACCATTCGCCCTTGGAGGCGGCATCGTCGCGCTGGTCGCGCGTGGGATGCCCTTCAGCATTCCCGCGATGGTCGGCTTCATCGCGCTCGCCGGGGTGTCCGTGATGAGCGGCGTCGTCATGACGACGCGTTTGCTCGAGAGCTCGCCGCTCGGGTCCATCGAGGAGCGCGTTCGCGAGGCCGCGTCGTCGTCGTTCCGACCGACGATCTCGACCGCGCTCGTCGCGGCGCTCGGCTTCGTTCCGATGGCGATCGCGACCAGCGCGGGCGCCGAGGTACAGCGTCCGCTCGCGACCGTCGTGATCGGTGGCCTGCTCATCGGCGTCGTGGTCTCGCTCCTCGCGACGCCAGCGATGCTCCTGCTCGTCGCGCGCAGGTTCAACCTGCCGGCGATCGAGCGCGAGCCCACGCACCCGCCGGAGGAGGACGTGCCGCACCCGCCGCACCTCCATCAGCCGGAGCCGACGGAGACGATCGGGTGAAGCCATGATCGAGAGCGGCGTCGCCAACCCGCGATTGCGCGCACCCAACGATCAGCACCGCCACCGCGTCGACCACGGCGTTGGTGAGCCTCGGCTCCGGTCCAATTCGCCGAGTGCTCGACGCGACCGCGAAACGCGAGAACGCCGCGGCCGAGAGCCTTGGCTTCGACCGCCGAACGCTGTAACGCAAGCTCGATCGCTGGGGTGTCCGAACGACTGAGAAACCGCGACGAGTAGGACCGAGATCTGCAGGGGAGCCGGACGGCCGTCGCTGGTCCGGGTTCCGCTCAGGAGTTCCAAGAGCGCCACACGCAAATGCCCCATGAGACGAAACGCCGCAGCGCCGCCCGCCGCCGAGAGCTGATGTGAGCTGGAGTCTCAACGATGACCTGCGCGCCTTCATTCACGCGCACATCCACTCGGTGGAGCAGCTCGAGATCCTCTTGCTGCTCCGTCGCGAGCGAAGCCGTCTCTTCACCGGCGAAGACGTCGCGCGCGAGCTGCGCGTGCATCCCGCCTCGGCGACGCGTTGGCTCGACGATCTTACTGGGCGCCGGTTCGCGGTACACGATGGCGAGCGCTTTCAGTTCCATCCCGAGGGGCCTACGGCGGAGCGCGACGTCAACGCGCTCGCGGCGGCGTACGCGGATGCGCGCGTGACGGTCGTCCAGCTCATCTTCTCGAAACCCTCCGACGCTCTGCGGACGTTCGCCGACGCGTTCAAGTTCAAGGGAAGACCATAGTGGCTCGCGCGATCTACTTCCTCTGCGCCATCACCGCCGCGCTCTGCGCGTACCTGCTACTCCGCGGATACTCGCGCTCTCGCGCGAAGCTCCTGTTCTGGGGCGGCGTATGCTTTTTGGGGCTCGCGCTCAACAACGTCGTGCTGATCGTGGACCGCTTGGTCCTCCCCGACGTCGACCTCACGTTGTTGCGGATGCTCCCCGCGGTCCTGGGAATCTCGGCCCTCCTCTATGGCCTCGTCCTGGAGACCGACTGATGCGGCCCTTCCTTCTCGGCGTGCTGATGATGGGCTTCGCCACGGCAGCTCTATTCTTCTTCAAGTTCTACCGCGCGACGCGCGATCGCCTGTTCATCTGGTTCTCGATCGCGTTCATTCTCCTCGCGGTGAACCAGCTGGCATTCGCGATGGTCGACAATCAGGACGAGCACGTCGCGGTCTATGTTCTGCGATTCTTGGCGTTCCTCTTGATCCTCGCCGCTATCATCGACAAGAACCGCCGCGAGAAGTAGCCAACTCAGCTCAGTCCGCGAGCAACGCCGGCAGGACCTTCTCGACGACGAGCGGGACGATGTCCTCGTGGCCATTCGGCCCCGGCACATCCATTCGCGTGATCGTTCCAAGACGGGCCGCGTCTTTTTGGAGCGTGGCGGTGAACGCGGTCTCGAACGCGGGCACGTCGCGCGCCCAGCTCTCCTGCCAGAACACGTGCACCGGCGCGAGGTCCGCGGCCTCGCCAAAGGCGCGACCGAGATCAGCGTCGAGGCAGGTGTCGATCGCGAGGATCGCGCGTGGGGCGATCCCTCCGGGCGAGAGCAGGCCGCCCTTGAGGTTGCAGCCGGCGCCGCTGTGCCCGGCCAGGATTACCCGCGCGCGATCGACGCTCACGCCATCGGGCAGCTCGGCGTCGACCGCGTCGACGAACCGGGTGAGATCGAAGTCGGGCCACAGGCGGCTTCCCGTCCACGCATCGCGGGTCATGCTCGGACCGGCGAGGAGCATCGGAGCGAGGTTCGAGATCTTGCGCAGGTCGAAGCCCGGCGCGCCGAGCCCGCGATGGAGCGGCCCCTTCTCGTTGGTGCCGTGCAGGTACACCAGGATCGGCAGCGCGCCCTTGGCGTTCGCGTCGGTGCGATGCACGAGCCCGCCGTCCTTCCCGCCCGCCTGCAAGTAACGCGCGTCCTCGAAGGGGAAGGTGCTGCTCGCACCTGCGGCGACCGCTGTCTCGGTGACAAGGAGAATGGCGGCGATGATACCAAGGCGGGCGCACAACATCGGACCTCCCAGTTGCAAGTTTCGTGGCCACGAAGTGCGTCGCGAATTCCGCGGCGCTGACCCGAGCCCGCGTGGCGCGACGCCACGCGGTGCCGGCGATCCTGGCCGTCACCGGCGAGCGGTTCGGTGCTCGAGTGGTGTGACATGGGTATCCGTCAAGCGAGACGCAGGCGGGGCCACGCAAAGGCGAAGTGCACGACGAGCAAAAGCGCCACATGCGATCTCGTGTCCCATGCCACTCCAACGCGTCAACCGCTCGGCCGCGATGTGGAGGGCTCGAGCGACCCGCGACCGAAGTGCGCCACGTCGGGGCGACGTCGCGCGTGTCTCGGGTGCTCGCACGTCGAGCGACGAGCTAAAGCTCGCTCTCGACGGGGCCGGCGCGACCGTGCACGCGACGTGCAGCGTGCGGGCGTCATGGAGAACGTCATGCGCTGGGTCGAACGCGCCGTCAGCGGCGAGACCGACCTCCTGATCGCGAGTGACTACGACGGGACCCTCGCCGACATCACCGAGAGGCCCGACACTGTCGCACTCCCGGAGGTCGCGCGGGCGCCGCTCGAGGCGCTCGCACGCGGCGTCCGAACGCACGTCGCCATCCTCAGCGGACGACCCCTCTCGGACCTGGCGCCGCGCCTCGGCGGCATCGGTCCGGCGTGGATCGCGAGCGACCACGGCTCGTTCGTCGTCGACCCACAGCGCCGCACGCACGTCCTCGGGCAAGCTGCCGCGCCTCGCAGGCACGCGGCGCTGCAGGCGCACGCGGAGGGGCTCGCGCGCGTGTTCCCGGGCACGCGCGTAGAGGTCAAGCCAGGCAGCGTCGCACTACACTTCCGCGCCGCTCCGGACGCGAGTCACGCGACGATCCAGGAGAGGTTTGCGGCGGCTTGTGCAGAAACACACGCTCGGGTCTTGCACGGCCGCAAGGTGGTAGAGGGACTGCTCGGCGGCGGTGACAAGGGCGCCGCCCTACGCTTCATCGCGAGCAGGCTGCCGGAGCGCACGGCCGTGATCTACGTCGGTGACGACACGACGGACGAGCCTGCTCTGCACTACGCGCACCACGAAGCGCTCGGGCTCGCGCTCTACGTCCGATCGATCGAGAGGGAGAACCCGCGCGGCGAGGTCGACGGCTATCTGAGCGGCCCCCACGAGTGGCACGATCTGCTGGTCGCGCTCGCGAAGCTCCGCGGTGTCGGGCTCGAGGGGCAATTCGCCTCATGAGGCAATGCTGCAGGTGACGTTGGCGGCGACGTTTGGCGGCGAGCAGCGTGCGAGGAGGTCATTCATCGCGTCCGCCGGTCGTAGGGAGGCCCCAGCGTTCGAGCTTGCGATACAGCGTTCGTCGATCGAAGCCGAGCACGCTCGCGGCTGACTTCTTGTTGCCGGATGTCGCCTCGAGAACGCGCAGCACGTAGCGCCGCTCCACCTCCTCCATGGTGACGAGCTCGGTGGGATCGTCGGCGACGACCAACACGTGCGAGCGTCGATAGTTACGCACGGTCTCCGCGAGATCCTCGATGGCCAGCCGCTCGTACGGCGTGAGCGCCACCGCGCGCTCGACGCAGTTCTGGAGCTCGCGCACGTTGCCTGGCCACGCATACGCGACGAGCTTCTCGGCCGCGGGCGGCGAGATCCCAGTGACGGCTTTGCTCATGCGCCTCGCGAAGCCATCGAGAAAGTGCTGCGCGAGGATCAGCACGTCGGCACCGCGTGCGCGGAGCGGCGGCAAGCCCACGCGGATCACGTTGACTCGATAGTAGAGATCGTCACGGAATCGCTTCTCTTCGACGGCCTGCTCGAGGTCACGGTTGGTCGCCGCGATGATGCGTGCGTCGAAGGGGATCTCCTGGTCGCCTCCCACGGGTCGGACCGTCCGCTCCTGCAGCGCACGAAGGAGCTTCGGCTGCAGTGCCAGCGGGAACTCACCAATTTCATCGAGGAAGAGCGTGCCGCCGTGTGCCTGTTGGAAGAGGCCGGTGCGAGCCGACCGTGCGTCGGTGAACGCCCCACGCGCATGCCCGAACATCTCGCTCTCCACGAGGTTCTCGGGAATCGCAGAGCAGTTGACCGCCACGAAGGGCCCGCGGCCGCGGCGACTCCTCGCGTGAATCGCGCGCGCGATGACCTCTTTGCCGGTGCCGCTCTCGCCCGTCACGAGGATGGGCGCATCCGTGTCCGCCACGCGCGTGACCAGCGCTGCGACCTCGGCCATGGCCGGGCTCGTACCG
Organism: Polyangiales bacterium; assembly: GCA_046593995.1. GTDB lineage: Bacteria > Myxococcota_A > Polyangia > Polyangiales > JADJMO01 > JALHOE01. Next base: position 159 of record JBKJQC010000084.1, on the reverse strand, counting down.
ATCAGGCCATCGATCGGCCGCGCGCACTCCACCTCGGTCCGGAGCCGACGTACCTCGTCGCGCAGTGCCCGGTGCTGTGCATTCGCCGGGAACCTGCCGCCGCCGGGAGCCGCTCCCGCTCGACGGCGGCTTCGGGTGCTTCCGTGAGCTCCGTCGCGC
>JBKJQC010000917.1:0-2621 GCA_046593995.1 Polyangiales bacterium | reverse complement strand
GGGACGACTGATCAGCGCTCGGTGGTGACGCGTTCGGCGATCTGCACCGCGTTGAGCGCCGCGCCCTTGAGCAGGTTGTCGCCGACGACCCACAGGTTCAGCGCGTTCGGATCGACGAGATCCTTGCGCACGCGACCGACGAAGACCTCGCCCTTGCCGCTCGCGTGGATCGGCTGCGGGTGCGCCCCCGGTGCGTACGGGCGCTCGTCGAGGATCACGCCCGGCGCGCCGCGGAGGAGCTCGCGCGCCGCCTCGACCGTGAGCGGCCGCGCGAACCGCGCCCAGATCGACTCGCTGTGCCCGTTGACGACGGGGACGCGGACACACGTCGGCGAGACGCCGATCGACGCATCGCCCATGATCTTCTGGGTCTCGAAGACCATCTTGGTCTCCTCCTCGGAGTACCCCTCGGCCGTCGTCGACGGCTTCCAGTCGCACAGGAGGTTCTGCGCGATCTGCCCGGGGAACACCGTGGGCTTCACCTCGGTGCCGTTCGCGAGCGCCCTGGTCTGCTGCAGGAGATCCTCGACGGCCGCGTGTCCCTTGCCGCTCGTCGCCTGATACGTGCTGACAACGATGTGGACGAGCTTCGCTGCGTCGTGCAGCGGCTTCAGCGCGACGAGCATCTGGATGGTCGAGCAGTTCGGGTTGGCGATGATCCCCCGCGGGCGGTTCTTGATCTGATCCGCGTTCACCTCGGGGACGACCAGCGGGCAATCGGCGTCCTGCCGCCACGCGCTCGAGTTGTCGATGACGACGGCGCCCGCGGCGGCCGCGATCGGACCCATCTCGCGCGCCGCCGACGCGCCCGCGGAGAAGAGCGCGATCTGAACGCCCTTGAACGCCTCGGCGGTCGTGGCCTTCACGGTCACGGCCTTGCCGCGGAACTCGATCGTGGTGCCTGCCGATCGCGGCGAGGCGAGACACACGAGCTCGTCGACCGGGAAGTTCCGCGCTTCCAGGGTTCGCACCATCTCGCGCCCGACTGCACCCGTCGCTCCGACCACGGCAACCACGAAACCCATGACGACCTCCGCAAGACCGACTCAGCACACCCTAGCGCGTGCGTGACGCAACGAGTTAGCGCGACCCGGGCGCGAGGGCCAGGGAACTCGCGAGGACTTTGCTTCCGAACCGGCAGCGACTTGGCAGCCCGGGGCGATCTCCCTAGAGCGACAAATGGTTTGAAGACGCGAAAAAACACGGAGGCACGGAGACACGGAGGCACACGGAGGTCGGACAGTGCTGCCGCTGGCTTCGCACTTAGGTCGCCCTCGCTGAGGAAACAGGGACGCGTGGCAGGCGACAGGAGCCTTGCAACGGAGACGTCACGACCGACAGACGGCTCGAACCTCCGCGCCTCCGTGCCTCCGTGTTCAATCCACTCGCCTAGGCTCGCTCCTCGGACGCGGAACGGACTCCGCAAAGCCTTCGTCCGTCCGCGTTCAATCTGGCGTGCGCAAACCGAGCGGCGCCTGGGTCGAGCGCCGTGATCCGCGAGATCGGAGCGATTCCGAGGGCGGCGCTCCTCGGCGCAGCGCACGCGGCCGAGCAGGACGGTCTCTCGGTCGCCGTCCTCGACGGCCCAGGCTGGGGCGCGACCGAGCTCGCCATCGACGTGGTCGAGGAGCATCGCGTCCCGAACGGCGCCGACGCCCTCGACCGTGTGACCGCGCTCCTCGATCGACTCTCGGTCTCGGACGGGCAGCCCGGGTGGAATGGCGGGCCGCGCGCGTCGCGCTTCGTCGGGTACGTCGCGTACGAGGCCGCGCGCTCGCTCGAGCGTCTGACGTGGACCAAGCCGGAGTCCCGAGGAGCGCCGATCGGCGAGGCGATGGTGCTGCGGCGTCATCGTGCGGTGGCGCGTCGCGACGAGCGCACCGGGATCGTGGCGATCGAAGGGGACGATGCGCGTGCGATCGACGATCTCGCATCGAGGTTGGCGCATGCACCTCCGCCGTTTCCTCCACGCGCGCTCGCGCTCGTCGCCGCCGACGAAGACGAGATCCACCGACGCCGCGTCGAGCGCGCGCTCGAGCTGATCGCCGAGGGGCATCTCTACGTCGTCAACGTCGCCCGTACATTCGTCGGCGAGACGTCCGCGCGTGCTACGGAGCTCCTCGCCGCGCTGCCGCCCGCACGTTTCCGCTCGGCGCTCGATCTCGGCGATCACGCGGTCGCGTGCGCGTCCCCCGAGCTCTTCCTCGACATCTCGGTCGCGCGAGATGCTGCAGGGCCGAATCGGCGAGTGCTCACGTCGCCGATCAAGGGGACGCGCCCTCGCGGCGACGACGCCGAGAGCGATCGAGCGCTCGCGCGTGCGCTCGACGACGATCCGAAGGAGCGTGCCGAGCTGGTGATGGTCGTCGACCTCGAGCGCAACGATCTCGGCCGCATCGCGCGGCTCGGGACCGTCCGGCCGCTCGGCGAGCCCCGCATCGAGACCTCGCGCTCCGTCCATCACCGCGTCCAGGACGTCGTCGGGCTCTCGGACGCGCCCCTCGGCACCATCTTCCGCGCGCTCTTCCCGAGCGGTTCGGTGACCGGCGCCCCGAAAATCAGGGCCATGGAGGTCATCGCCGAGCTCGAAGCGGAGCGGCGGGGTCTGTACTGCGGAGCGG
>JBKJQC010000974.1:0-3959 GCA_046593995.1 Polyangiales bacterium | reverse complement strand
CGGTGTCGGCGGTGTCGGCGGTGTCGGCGGTGTCGGCGGTGTCGGCGGTGTCGGCGGTGTCGATCTCCTCCCCGACGGCATCGGTCGCATCGTCGGTCGGGATCGAAGCGTCCGTGTCGGGCACCGCGGTGTCGACGACGTCGTCCGTCGCGCTGTCGCCGAACGCGCTGTCGTCGAGAGTCGCATCGGGTCGTCCCTCGAGGGGCGGATCACCGAGGCCGGCCACGACACTGCACGAGCTCGTGGCGACCGCGAGCAGGACGACGAGGGGACGGACGGTCGGCATGGAGAGGCTCGATCGAGAGGCTCAATCGAGAGGGACGATCCGCTTCCAGCCCGTGGGCAGCTGCCGCGGACTGTGCGTCGTGACCTCGTTCCATCGCACCACGAGGTTCTCGTCCGCTTCGATGGCCGAGACGCGCGTCCGCCCATCACTCGCGCGGTAGAAGAGGATGTATTTTCCGAGCGGCACCACCTCGTCGAAGTTCATCTCGATCGTGCCCCACGGCGGCGGTCTCCACGTCCCGACTTGCACGCCACCGGCGGAACCGAACCGGACGACCGCCAAGGCGCCGACATCAGTGCCGGACGCCATGTAGAACGAGACCAGCTCCGTGCGATATCCGCGGATATGAGTCCAGTTCCAGGTCATGCCCTCGCCCCCCGTGCCGGAGAGCGCGCCGCCCTTCCAGGTGCCGTTCCAGGATCGGCCGTTGAACGCGTACAGGAAGAGGATGCCCCCGCGCGTCGAGGTGACGTCACCGAGCCCATAGAGCGACGGCTCCGCCGGATTGGACTCCCCTTCGATTGTGAACCCCGCGGCCTCGACCTTCTCGACACGGACGCTCACGCTCGTCGACGTCGTCCGGTGCCAGAGCACGCGATCGTCCGGCAGCGGTACGACGGACATCCACCCGGCGGCGTCGGGGAGAGCGCTGAGGGCGAGGGTCCGCTGGGCGCGATCGACCGTGCCCATCGCGCGCTTGCCGGTCGCAGCGTCGTAGAACACGGCACGGTTCGGCGGCAGCGGCGCGATGTGCGTCCAGCTCGTCGAGGTCGCCGTGGGAGGTCCGGTCACGAACGTCCCTTGATCGCCCATGGTCACGACCCCGACCTGCGCGTTCGCTGCGGAGTGCCAGATCATGAACTGGAGCGGTCCGCCTGCAGCGTCCCTCACGTCGGTGGCGACGTCGGCGTCGAACGCGCCGTCGATCGAGGTGTCGCCATCGACCGGGTCGACGCTCGAATCGCGCGTATCTCTCCGAGCGTCGCCGGTATCGGCATCGGCCACGTCGAGCGTGGCGTCGAACGCGTCGAACGCGTCGAACGCGTCGAACGCGTCGAGCGTATAGGCTGCGTCGGCCGAGGTATCGACGAGGGCGTCTTCGGCCGCCGTATCCGCTGCGAAGTCACCCGCATCGGCGCTTCCCTCGTGCGCGGGCGGGTCGCCGAGCTCGACGAGGAGACCGCACGACGTCGTCGTCAGCATCAAGAGGGCGACGAGGCGCTTCATGTCAGAAGCGCCCACTCCATGCGAGAACCAAGCCGTTCGCGGCGACACCGTTGGACGACGGCGCGGAGAGCGTCGGGAGGATCAGGATCACGCCCGCCGTCCCGGCGACGGCGCCCGTGATGAAGGCGATCGACGACGTCGTGGCCGCGACGCGCGCCTCGCGGTCGGCCGACACCGCCTCGGCGTCACAATTTGTTTCGCAACGCTCGTCACGCACGCGCTTGGCTTGCAGCGCCCGGATCCCGAACCACGTTCCGACGACCAAGCTGGCCACCGTCACCCCGAGGAGGGCGCTTCCGACGACGAGCGGGGCCCGCGAAGGACTCGGCGTCTCCGGCGCCGCCTTCGCCGGAACGGGCGCAGCGAGGAGACCCATGGTGACCTTCGCGTGCTGGCGGCTCGCGACGGCCACCGTCAACCGTGCCCCGACGTATCCGGTCTTCTCGATCTCGAGCGCGACGTCGCCAGCGATCACACGCCGCTCGGGCAACGGCGTCTGACCGAGCTCCGCGCCATTCATGCGCACGCGCGCGCCCGCGAGGTCGCACTCCACCGTCAGCCAGCCGAGGTGCGACTCGACCACCGAGAGCGCGTTGCGCAACGCGGGTGCGTGCTTCTGGATCCACTCGTCGTCGGCGGAGGCGAGCGCGCCGAGCAGATCGCGCTCGGCGTCGAGCCACTGCGCGAGGGCCTGTTCGGCGAGGCCGATCTGCGCGCGGATCCGCGGTGAGGGCGCGAGCGCGTACGCCTTGCGAAACGCCTCGAGCGCCGCTGCGTCGCGCCCTTCCTTTCGCAGCTCGATGCCCTTCGTGACGAAGCTCTCGGCATCGCCGTCGGCCCGCGCGAGCGGGGCCGTCAGCACGCAGGCTGCCATCACGACCGCTGCGAGCATTCGTCTCGCGCGAGATCGTCGAACCGTCGACGGGACGCTCATCGACGGCGGAACGAGTCCGGATCGATGTCGAAGCGCTTCATCCATCGGTGGATCTGCATCGGTGCCTTGTTGAGCGTGCGCGCGACAGCCGCGACATTTCCCCCGTGCTCGCGCAACGAGCGCAGGAGGGCAACCCGCAGCCGTTGATCCTCTTCGTCGATCGCGGCCGTAGTCTCGGCCTCGGGCTCAGGCGACGGCGAGATGGCGGCGCTCACCGGCAGTTTCCGCAGCGTCGTCGGGAGGTGCGCGGGGGTGATCATGACGTCGCCCGAGAGCGCCATCGACGACTCGAGCACCCGCTGCAACTCGCGGATGTTGTGCGGCCAGTCGTGCGCGAAGAGCGCTCGCGCGGCCTCGGCCGAGAACGACGGCGCGACTCCCGCGCGGGGCGCGAGGCGTCGCAGCTGCGTCGCGATCATGATCCCGAGATCCTCCTTTCGCTTTCGCAGCGGCGGGAGCTCCACCACGAAGCCAGCGAGGCGCGCGTAGAGGTCGTCACGAAAGGCGCGCGCGGCGACCTGGGCGCGGAGCGAGCGATGCGTCGCCGCGATCACGCGTAGATCGACGGGGATCGCGCGCGTGCCCCCGACCGGCGTGACCTCGCGCTCCTGGAGCACGCGTAGCAACGTCGCCTGCGCCGTGAGCGGGAGATCGGCGATCTCGTCGAGGAGGAGCGTCCCACCGTCGGCCGCGCGGACGAGGCCGGGCTCGTCGCGCACGGCGTCGGAGAAGGCGCCGCGAACGTGTCCGAAGAGCTGGCTCTCGACGAGGTTCACCGGGAGCGCGCCGCAGTTGACCGCGACGAAGCGTCCGGAGCGCCCCGACGTCTCGTGGATGGCGCGCGCGACGAGCTCCTTGCCGGTGCCGGTCTCGCCGTTGAGCAACACCGTGACGTTGGACGCCGCGATCTTGCGGAGTGCCGCGAACTTCTCGTGGAGCTCCGGCACGATGGTCGCGAACGCTTCTTCGACGCTTCCTGGACCGACCGCTCGGTCGAGTATCGCCGCCGTGCTCCGCTCGGCGATGCAGGTGCGTGTGAGGAAGAACGAGCGCCCGATCTCGAGGACGTCCTCGTCGCCGAGGACGGCGCGATCGACGCGACGTCCCGACACGATCGTTCCGTTGCGCGAGCCAGCGTCCTCGACGATCCATCCAGCTTGGCTCGGGATCAAGCGCGCGTGGAGCGACGAGACGGAGCGCCCCGGGAGTGTGAGCTTCAACACTGTGAAGTCGTCGGCCGTGGTGCGTACCGTCGTTCGCGCCTCGCCCCGTCCGATCAAGACCTCGTTGACGCCTTCCAAGGAGAACGAAGCTCCGCCGACGGTTGGCCGATCGGCCTCGAGCGCGAGAATCAACCGACGGTGTGGCCGGGGCAGCAGTGGGTTCGGGTGGTCGTCGTCGACGGTGATCGTATCGGGCACAACCGGCCAATGTACCTCGACGCGTTGCGCCTCGAACGATCTTTGGTACATCCAGGCTAAATGGACGAGGCCGAGCGCGGGCACGGCCTCG
>JBKJQC010000890.1:0-20596 GCA_046593995.1 Polyangiales bacterium | reverse complement strand
ACGTCGACCAGACCACGGCGCCTGCGCCGCTCACCTTGATCACGAAACCGTCCCACCCCCCTCCGAGCGTCGTATCGAACCCGCCGGTCGTCAGAAAATCGCTGGAGAACGTGTGGCCGCTCACGACCGCGTTGCCGCCCCCGGCGACGGCGATCCCCAACGCACCGTCCGTCGCGCTGCCACCGAGCGCTGACGACCAAACCAGCGCGCCGCTGCTCGTGAGCTTCGTGATGAACGCGTCGTCGCCCTCGATCGTCACATCGAACCCGCCGCTCGTGGGGAAGTCCGAGGAGCCCGTCGTACCGGCGACGAAGACGTTGCCGTTCGGATCGGTCGCGATCGCTTGGCCGTTGTCGTACGCGTTGCCGCCGAGGTACGTGGTCCACACGAGCGCGCCGGCGCTGGTGATCTTGCTGACGAACGCGTCCTGGGCGAAGCCGAGCGTGGTGTCGAACGCACCCGCGGTCGCGAACCCGCCGGACTGAGTGGTTCCGGTGACGAAGACGTCGCCGGTGCCGTCGACGGCGACGCCGGCCACGTTCTCGGCGCCGCTGCCGCCGCCGCCGCCGTGGTACGACGACCACGCGACCGTCGGGTCGACGACCAGAGGGACCGAGCCGTCCCACCCGTCCACGACGAGCGAGATCCGGTCCGGCGAAGCGAGCACGTGGCGCACCGCGAGTTCTTTGCGCTCGGCTCCCATCGCGAAGGCGCGCAACCCGCGAACCCGCAACACTCCGATCTCGGTCTCGACGTCGAGGCCGCGTCCGTCGTCGGTCACGCGAACGTTGGTCGCGCCCTCCCAGCGCATCGCGACGTCCGAGAGCCGCGCGCCCGGCGACAATACGAAGCGATACGCGAGCCCACCGGGCGCAGGCTCGGCGACCATGTCCACGCCGGGGTAGATCTCCTCCCACGCGAGCCGTTCGAACGTGGGTACACCGCTGATCCAGGCCGTCGACGCGCCGACGAGGTGATTCACCCGTGCTGCGCTCGGCAGCTCGGTGGTCAGCGTGCCGTCGCAGGCGCCATCGAGCGTGAAGCGCAGGCCCCAACCGCGGCGAGCGCTGGCGAGCGAGGTGTCGCTCTTCGACGCGACCGACACCGTGAACCCCGTCTGCGTGAACATCGTCGACGACTCGCCCCTCCGCATCACGTAGCGACCGGAGCGATCCGGCATCGGCGCGATGCCGACGGGAATCGGAGGCGTCGGTCGGCGAGCGATCCTCGCCGTCGGCATCGCGAGCAACGAGGGCGCGTTCGAGCTGCTCGGCGACCACGGAACAGGCGTGAGCGCCGCGGGCGCGAACGCGAGCGAGTGGCTCGGAGGGGAGGCGGCAGCGACGGGAGCGAGGACGGGCGCGCCGTGGAGCGATCGCCGGAGCGCTCGGGGATCGTGCACCGCGACTCCCGCTTCCGGCGCGGGTGGCTCGGCGACGCCACTGCAGGCCGAGACCATCGCGACGCCGATAATTCCAAGCGCTCGTCGCGGCATGACCGTGCAGTGGATCAAAGCGTGGGGTGGCTGTCAAACCTGCCGGGCTGGCCGGGCAGGGCGAGCGCATCAAATTTTGGCCGCTAGCCGGGCGTCTCGTAGTGCAGCGCCCAGAGCCCGGCCGTTGTCGAGACGAGGCTCGTCGTGCTGGTGGACGAGCTCCTCGGCGCCCTTGCCGGTGTAGTAGAACGACGATCACCTGTACGCACCGGTCGTGGGATCGAGCCCGAGGAGGAAGCCATCGCCGCCGGTGTCGAACGGCACGATGCCGATGCGCCCCGAGAAGATCGCGAGACCCTTGTGGACAGCCACGCCCAGGGCGCGATTCCTGGCGCTGCCGTCCCGATCCCAGGTCTTCGACCAGGCGACGCTGCCGTCGCCCGTGGAGATTCGGCCGACCGTAAAGTACGTCGTAGCGCCGCGACGATCGAAGGAGGCGAGGAGACCATCGGTGCACGACTTGCCGTTCTCGGTCTTGGCGATGCATGTGTTGGTCGCGCCGCAGTACGCGCCCGCTTCGCAGTCGGTGTCGGCCGCGCAGCTCGTCTTGCATGCGCGGCGCCGCACGCATAACGGCGCGCACATGACGCCGGTGCTGTCTACGCACGCCGCGCTGTCGCCCTTGCAGATCTTGCCGCTGAGCGTTCCCGCGCTACAGGCGGTCGGTCCGCACGGAGTGCTCGGCTTCGCGAAGCTGCGGCAAGCGCCGGCGCCGTTGCAGAACCCGTCGGCCGCGCACGTGCCACTCCCGGCGGCGCATGCGTTCCTTGGATCGGTGTCGGCAGCGATCGGGCCGCAAATGCCGTCGGAGTCGCTGCCGCGAAGGGCCGCGGTGCACGCGACGCAGGTCCTCGAGCACGCCGTGTCGCAGCACACGCCGTCGGCGCAGAGGCCGGAGTGGCACTCCGCCGCGATCGTGCATGTCACGCCCAGCGCGCCGAATGCGAGCTTGACGATGTAGCCGTCGTTCCCGGTGAACGTGGTGTCGAATCCGCCCGCGAGCGTGAAGTCGGTGAAGGAGCTCGTGGTGCCCACCACGAACACGTCGCCCTTGCCATCGATGGCGACGGCACGCGCGCTGTCGTCGCCCGTGCCGCCGAGCTACGACGACCAGAGCCGCGCGCCGGTGGTCGTCAGCTTCGTGACGAAGCCGTCGTCGGAACCGCCGCTGGTCGTATCGAAGCCCCCGCTGGTCGCGAAGTCGGTCGATCGTGTGGTGCCCACGACGAACACGTTCGACGCGCCGTCGGTGACGACGTCGTTCGGGACGTCGTCGAAGCTCCCGGAGCCGCCGAGGTAGGTCGACCATGCGAGCGCTCCTGAGGCCGTGAGCTTCGTCACGAATCCGTCGGGCCCCCCGGGAATCGTGTCGAAGCCGCCCATCGTCGGGAAGTTGGTCGATACCGTCTGACCGATCACGTACGCGTCGCCGGCGGTGTCGACCGCGATCGCACGTCCGGTATCGAGGGCCGTGCCGCGGAGGAACGTCGACCAGACGTGGACGCCCGCACCGGTCAGCCTGATGGCGAAGGCGTCGGTGCCCCCGTTGTAGGTCGTGTCGAAGGCCAAAGGCGGCGGGGAAGTCTGTCGAGGCCGTCTCGCCCGTCACCAGCACGCTCCCCGCCGCGTCGATCGAGACGCCGCGTCCGACGTCGGGCGAGGCGCCACCGACGTAGGTCGCGCATTGGACCGATCCGACCGCGCTCACCTTTACGACGAACGCGTCGCGGTTGCCCCCGTTGCTCGTATCGTACGCGCCGGCGGTGGCCAGCCCCGAGGCGCGAGCTGCGCGGGCGACGGCGAGTGCGTCGCCACCGCGTTCTGCTCGAACGCCAGCTGCGTCGGTGATCTCGACCTCGGGACGGCGTGCGTCCGCGCCTCTCAGTGCAAGAGCGGATTCTGCGCCGACGGGGTCTGCTGCAACGCCGCGTGTGGCGCGAGCTGCCAAGCGTGCAGCGCGGCGAAGAAGGGGAGCGGCTCCGACGGGACGTGCGAGAACGTCGCCGCGGACACCGACCCGAAGAGTGCCTGCGGCGTCGGGAGCGGCACCTGCGCTGCCGACGGCCTGTGCGACGGCGCCGGGATCTGCCGTTCGTTCGCGAAGGCCGGCACCCCGTGCGGCGCGACGACGTGCACGGGCGGGCTCGTCGTCGGACGCGTGTGTCGCGGCGCGGGCAGCACGGCGGTGTCCTCGTCGTGGGAGGCGCCATCGTCGGCGAGGGCTACGTGAGCTCCGCGGAGGTCTTCGCAGCGGCTTCCCGGTATCGGGCGGAAAAAGACGCACGCGCTCGTGAGCACGGCGCGCGCGCGACGACGGCTATCGGCGCGTCACATGGCCTTCGCGATCTCCACCGCCTTCTTCTTCACCATGCCGTCGTCGCCGGTGTCCTTCTTGTCGTACGCCTTCGCCACGCGGTCGAAGGCGGCCTTCGGGGCTTTGAGCTCCTTCATCACCTCGAGCGCGCCGGTGCGGGCCATCCAGTGCGACGCCGGATCCACCGCGACCGACTCGAGCGCTGCGAGGAGCTTGTCCTTCTTGTACCAGCCCTTCACCTTCGCCAGCCATTCCTTGCTGAACGAGTCCTTGTCGTCGAACTCGGTCTTCGACGCGCGGAGCGTGGACATGCCCATCCACGGCGGCTGGTCCTTGGTGCGCGGCTTCGCCTCGAGCACCTTGAGGGTCATCTCGTAGGCCTTCTGGTTCGGCTTCTTGGGGAAGGGGAAGCCCGTCCACGCGCCGATCACGCCCTCGAAGCACCCTCGGAAGAGCTCGGCGTCGGTGTCCTTCGCGAAGAGATACTTCTCGAACGACTTCAGCGCGCGCTCGTCGGAGGTGCCGTAGAGGCGGCTGCAGGCGAACCTCCGCACCTTGATCGACGGATCCTTGTCGAGCTTCTCGACGGCCTTCTCGAACGCGCCGTCCACGCCGTCGGCGAACGACGTGAGGAGCCACGACACCGACTCGGTGCGCACCGCCTCGGACTCGTGGTCGGCGCCACGCATCACGAGCGCCTTCACGTCGGCGTTCTGCTTCAGCGAGGAGCCGACGGTCCGGATCATCGAGCGGAGCACGCCTGGGACCTTCTCCTTGTCGGCGGCCTCCACGATTGTCTTCTGCGTGGAGCCTCCCGTGCCGAGCATCGATCCCATCAGGCTCGCGGACTGGAGGCGGACCGCGGGACTCTCGTGATCGATGAGCTTCGCGCCGATCTTGGCGTTCATCCCGGCGAGGTCCTTGAGCGAGGTGTTGCGATTGCGCGCCTTCTGGAAGGTCTTGTACGCCTCGCAGTTGCCGTCGATGCCGTCGTCGTTCACCTTGCAGTCGGCGAGCGTGAGGACGAGCTGCTCGTAGATCTCCGGCGTCAGCGCGGCCGACTCGTCCTTCAGGAAGGCCTTCAGCGCGGTCGCTTTGTCCTGCACCTTGTCGGCGGGGCCTGCCGAAGCGCTCGTCGTCCCCTTGTCCTTGTCGCCTCCGGTCGTGTCGCCCCCACCCTGCTTGCAACCAAATGCCGACAGGCTCGTGACGCACAGTGCGGTGAACGCGATCGTGTGACGAATCATGATTCTCTTCCTCCGGTCACCGCTTGTACCAGACGCGGAGGGCCCACCACCCACGATCTCGCCTTAGGCCGCCCCGTGACTCGAGATCGTCGTCTGGCTCCGCGTCGCGGATCAGCCGCCCCCTCGCGCGGCCGATGCGTCTCGCGTCGCTCGTGGCCGCGCGCGACGACGCCGAGGATTCTGTCGGCGGAGTCGCGCACATGCTCGTCGCGTGCGCCGTCTCCTTGGTGTGATGATCAGCACCCGCACCGTGCGCCGCGCCCACGACGCGACGGAAGCGCTCGCCTACCGTTCGTTCGTCCACGGCAAGACCTGCGTGAGGACTCCGCGGCCGAGCCCTCGGCGTCTCATCAGGAGAGACCAGGCGCCATCATCGCGACGAGTTTGTCGGGGCGGGCGACGCCCTGGGCGCGGAGCTGGTGTTCGGCCGCTTCGATGGCGGGGGGGTCGGCCTCGAGCGTGGCGCGACGATGGCGCGCAGCTGCGGCATAAAGCGAGAGGCCGGCTTCGTCGAAGCGAGCGATCGCTTCGGCGAGGTGCGTCCGCACCGCGGGGCCGTCACCTTCGAGGTGTGCGCGGGCGGCGTCGATGATGGAGGCGAACCCGAGCGCCCAGCCGAGGCCATCCTTGCGCAGCGCACGCACCGCCCGCGTCGCCTCGCGAAGCGCCTTCCCTCGCTGCGCATCGCCCTTCGGTAGCGTGCTCGCGAACGCGATGGCGGCGCGCGCGCGCAGATGCGTGCCTTCGATGCCGACGCTACGGACGCGCAGCAAGAGCGAACGTTTCACCTGCGGCCACGATTCTTCGACGCGGGTCCACGCGTCGGCGCCTTTGCCCTCGTACAGGTCGCACTGGGTGAGGGCGAACGCCGCCTGGTAGTGCTGCATCGTGAAGCCGTCGATCGTCCAGCGCTCGAGCGTGCGCCGAACGTCGTCGCGTGCGCCCTCGACGTCGTCGTCGATCAAATGGGAGACGTTGGCGAAGCCGAGGCTGTAGTTCGCCATCGCGAACAGATCGCCGCGGCGGTGTGCGTCGCTGCGCCAGACCTTCAGTTTGCGCTGGAGCTCGAGGAAGTCGCCGAGGTAGTAATAGGAATAGGCGAGGTAGCGTCGAATCGCGACGAGGTGCCAGTTCACCCCGAGGCAATGTTCGGCGTACATCGAGGCGCCGCGCTCGCCCTCGCGGCGGGCCTCGCGAAAGTCGCCCGCCATGAAGTGGCTGAAGCTCTTGTGCGAGTGGTTGTGCGCGTGCACGGCGGGGTCGTCGATGGGCGTCGAGATCTCGTCGAGCTTGCGAAAGAGCGCGCTGCTGCGCGCGAGGCCGGCGGCACCGGTCGCGGCACTCGAGCTTCCCTCCGCGGCGAGACCGTTCGCGAGGTGCAGCCGATCGCCGGCGCGCAGCGCGCGCAGGATGTAGCGCGTCTGGAAGTCGATACCGCGCAGGAAATCGATGAACATGATCCCGCGAACGGCCGTCAAGAGCACGTCGAGCTCGAGGATGCGCTCGCCCTCGATCGATGCGCGATCGCGCAGCTCGAACTCGTAGCCACGCACGCGCAGCCAGAGGCGACGGCCGAGCGCCATCAACAGCGCGCGCAGCGGCGTGCGAGCGAAGCGCATGTTCAAACGCGCGAGCACGTCGGCGAGCTTCGCCTTGCCCTGCTCGAGGTGACCGGAGAAGAGGAGCTGCTCGGCGATACGTCGATCGAGTTCGAAGGCGAGCGGTCGAGCGATGCCCTCCTCGGCCCGCGCCTCGGTGTAGGCGGTGGCGGCGAGCTCGCCGCGCCCCGCGATCGCCAGGGCGTCGCCGAGTCGCACGCGCGTCTTGCGCCGCTCGTCGCCATCGTCGATGCCGAGCTCGAGGGCGCGACGATAGAGATCAGCGGCGCGATCGAAGGCGATGGCCGCGAATGCACGATCGGCAGCGCGAAGCATGTGCGCAACAGCTGCCTTCGGTTCGCCAGCGCCGAGCGCATGCACCGCGAGGAGCTCCGGCTCGGCAGCCTCGCCGAGCGCTGCGACGATCTTCGCGTGCAGCTCGCTCCTCCGCGCGGGGGCGAGGTGTGCGACGACCGATTCGCGAACGCGATCGTGGTAGGGCTCGATCGGATCGGTGAGGCGCGGACCGCCCGTCTTCAGCAGGCGCAACGACCAGGCGAGCTGCGCGCGATCGGCAAGTGACTCGGGCGCGACGTCGGCCGCACGGCGCGCCAGAGCAATGCGCCCGGCGCTGGATCGCGGATGGTCTTCAGCGCGACGCGCGCGCCGCGTTCGTGATCGATTGCCTCGTACACGACGCCCATGCCGCCAGCGCCGAGGCGGGCGATCGTCTCGAACCTCTTGCTACGCGGCGCCGCCGCAAGGACGTCCACTGTTCGCCCTCCCCCGCCCCTTGGATCAGCAGACTACGAGAGTTCGCCTCGTCGCGGGGTACCCTCTGGGGTTCGGTGTCGAGGCCGATGGGTGGAAGATGGCCACGGATGAGGTGGCTCTGCGTCTCGATCGGCAGACCGACGTCGTAGAACCGCGTGTTCCGCGATCTCGGTCCTCGCGTCGAGCACGCGCACCGTCGTCTCCGACGCAGCGAGCGTGGGCGGAGTCCGGGTGAGGTGTGCGGGATCGAGCTTTCCGCAGCATCACGGCAACTGGTGGTCGTGCTCCCGTCATTGTGCCCGCGATCGCGTGCTGACATGCTCACGGGATGAAGGGCAGGACTTTGCTTTGCGCGCTGTCGCTGACGATGGCCTGCTCGCACGCTGCGAGCCCGCAGCTCGATCCGCCGCCACGAGAACGGTCGGTGCGTGCAGCCGACGCTTCGCAGATCGTGCGCGCTCACGACGCTCTCGCCAGCGTGGTGCGGCACCGTGCCTTCGGCGATCACGTCGGTCCCGGCGCAGTGGTCGAGCGCGTCGCCGAGGGGTTCCGGCTCGCAAAGGCGCGGCCCTCGCCGTGGTCCGTTGCGGGGCAGCCGCCGATGCGCGTGATCGCTCCGGCGAGGGCGGGCGACCCGATGCGCATCGTCAACACCGACGCACCCGACGCGTGGATCGAGATCGCGTCGCCTGCGCTCTCGAAGACTGACGGCGTCGCGATCGACAACGCCGTCGTGTACTCGGCCGCCGCGACGGAGACCGACCTCGTCACGATCCTCGAGCGCTCGATGGTCGAAGAGGTGCGCGTGCTGCGGACGCCGTTGGCCGCTGGCGATGCGCGCTGGACGCTGCGCATCGGTCCCGGCGTCTCGTCGGTGGCGCTGTCGGACGACCGCGTGCTGGTGCGCGATCACGCCGGTCGTGTACGCCTCGAGTCGACGCCGATGTTCGCGATCGACGCGCGGGGTCGCAAACGCGTGCTGCACCCGAAGCTGACCTCGCGTGAACGAGAGATCGAGCTCGACGTATCGCTCGACGCGAAGGATCTCGTGTATCCGATCGCGATCGATCCCTTGTGGACCACGACTCCGGCGACGATGCTCGTCACGCGCACCGGCTACGGGGCGACCGTACTCCCGAGCGGCGACGTCCTCGTCGCCGCGGGGTTCAGCCAGGGCAATTACACGCCCACCGCAGAGATCTACGATGCGAAGACCGCGACGTGGTCGGCGACCGCGTCGCTCAACAAAGTCCGCTTCCTTCCAGCTGCCCTTCGCTTCGGGTCCAAGGTGCTCGTCGCCGCCGGCGACGACGCCGACATCGACCGCACCGCCGAGATCTACGACGAAGCGGCGAAGACCTGGACGCTCACCGCGCCGATGAAGCGACGGCACCCGAGCGCGAACGCGTTCCTCTTGCCATCGGGTCGGATCCTCGTCGGCTGCGCGGAGAGCGTGTCGACCTCGGAGATCTACGATCCCGGCGCCGACACCTGGACCGAGATCGCCCAACCGCGCGGCATGGGACGATTCACGAGCACGCAGCTGCCGTCGGGGAGCGTCTTCGCGATCTCGGCTCCCGAGACTGCGACCGTCTTCGACGTCTCCACCGGCGCATGGCGGACAGTTGCGCCGCCGCTCACCCGTCTGTCCAGCATGGCGACGGTCGTCGCGATCGGCGGCACCCGCGTGCTCGTCAACGGAGGCAAGGACGATCTCCGGCTCGTCACCTCGAGGAGCTCGATCTACGACTCGTCGACCAACACTTGGAGCAAGGCCGCGAGCTCACCCCAGCCGCACGAGTTCAGGCCGGCGGTACGACTGCCCTCGGGGCTCGTGCTCTTCGCCGGCGGGCTCGACGATGCGACCGATCCGGCGAGCAGCGCCGAGGTCTACGATGCGCGCTCCGACGCCTGGTTCCCCGCGGGGTCGATGGTGCATCACCACGGCACCACGCCGCAGCTCCTGGCCGACGGGCGCGCGATCGTGGCCGGCGGGTACTCGATCAGCGGGGAGCTGTCGGCTGTCGAGATCTTCGATCCGCTGCCGAACGGCAGCGCGTGCACGTCGCTCGGCGAGTGCAGATCTGCCTACTGCGCCGACGGCGTCTGCTGCGACGCAAGCTGCACCGGGCCGTGCCAGGCGTGCAACCTCACCGGCAAGGCGGGAACGTGCAGCGGTATCACCGGAGCGGTGCACGTCGGTCGTAGCTGCGGTGTCTACGCAACGTGCACCGCAGGCGCTTGTGACGCGAGCTGCGCGAGCGACGCGAGCTGCACCGCCACGCATCACTGTGTCGGAAGCGCCTGCACGCTCAAAAAGGACAACGGCGCCGCGTGCGGCGCGGCGCGGGAGTGCGCGTCCGGGTTCTGCGTCGACTCGGTCTGTTGCAGCAGCACGTGCGGAGGTCAGTGCGAAGCGTGCGACGTCGCCGGCAAGGTCGGGGTTTGCTGGCCCGCCGGCGGCAAGCCGCACGGAGGGCGGCCTTCGTGCCTCGCGTCGGGCGACGCCGAGTGCGGTGCGCAGTGCGACGGCTCCGACCGCACCAAGTGCGTCGTCGGCGCGTCGACCCAGCCGTGCAGCGAAAACGCGTGCACCGACGGCAAGGAATCGCACGCGCGCTTCTGCGATGGGGCCGGTAAGTGTCTGGACACGGCGACGTCGTGCGGTTCGTACGCGTGCGCCGCGACCTCGTGTCGCACCTCGTGTACGGCCGGCTCCGATTGCGCAGCCGGATTCTACTGCAATGGTGGAGCGTGCGTTCCGCGCGAGGGCCTCGGCAAGTCCTGCGCGACGTCGGATGCGTGCGGCGCGGCCCTGTTCTGCACGGACGGTGTCTGCTGCGGCTCTGCGGCCTGCCCGGCCGGCAGCTCGTGCGTGAAGACCTCCGCCACCACCGCCTCGTGCGAGAAGAACAACGGGGTCGCGTGTGCTGCCGACACAGAGTGCGCGTCCGGCCGATGTGTCGACGGCGTTTGTTGCGACGGCGCGTGTGACGGACAATGCCAGGCGTGCGACGTCGAAGGGCTGGCAGGCAAGTGCGCGCCGGTGAAGGGAGCGCCCCACGGCGGGCGGGGCGCGTGCCCGAAGGACACGACCAACGTGTGCGCGAGCGCCGCGTGCGACGGTGTCGAAGTGACCAAGTGCGCCGAGCTGGTCAAGGGCGAGGTCGAGTGCCGCCCGGCGAGCTGCGAGGCGGGAACGGCGACCTCGGTTGCACGATGCGACGGATCGGGGAAGTGCCCCACCGCGGTCACGCAGTCGTGCGCCGGCTTCGCATGCGATCCGATCGCCAAGGGCTGTCGCACGAGCTGCTCCGCGCCGGCAGATTGTGTGACCGGCTACAGCTGCGAGGCAGGAGCATGCAAACCGAGCGCTGGAACGTGCTCGGCCGACGAAAAGGAGCTCGTGGCCGCCGACGGCACGCGCACTCCGTGCGATCCCTACGTGTGCCTCGACGACCGCTGCGTCACCGAGTGCAACACGTCGAGCGCTTGCGCGGTCGGATTCGTCTGTGACACGTCGACCAAGAGCTGCACTCCACTCCCTGCCGCCGAGCCGAGCGGCGGTGACGGCGGCTGCTCGACGGGCGGCCCTTCGCGCGGGTTCGGAGCCGTCTGGGCGCTCGTTTTCGCCGTGCCCCTCGCCTTCGCGCGCCGCCGTCGCGCGCTCCTCGCCGCGATCGCGCTCGCTCCGGCGTGCGCTCCCAGCCGTTCGACCGATCCTTCCACGGACGACACGATTCGCATCGTGGCGCGCTCGCTCGAGCGCACCGTGGGCGACGCTTGGGATCGCCTCGGCAAAGGGCGCACGCTCGAACGTCGCGCGGACGGGTTCCACTTGGCCCACGCGCAACCCCGTTCGCTCGACGCCACGTTGCCGCCACGCGCCGATGGATGGGTGCGGCTCGTCCCGTACGCGCTCGACGGATTCTTCCTCGACCTTCGCGACGAAGACGCGCGCGCCGTCCACGGCATCGTTCGCGAAGGGGCTCTCGTCTTCTCGGACGTCGGCGAACACGCGCACCTCGTGCTGTCGATGACCGCGAACGGGCTCGAGGAGCTGCGCCTCTTCGAGACCGCGCGTCCGAAGATCGAGATCCACCAACGTGCTCGAACCACCGGTCGACTGCGCGTTCGCAACGGCAGGATCGAAGCCGTCGACGAGCTGCATCGCGTGCGCGTGTTCGCCGAGCCGCCGTGGGCCGTGGATGCACGCGGCGTTCGGCGTGCGCTCACGGTCCGCGTCGAGGGCGACGATCGCCTCGTGTCGACGCTCGACGTCGATGGCCTCGCGTTTCCCGTGGTCGTCGATCCGGCGTGGACCTCGCCGGTGATCCCGCGGAACTACCAAGACAGGAACGGTCTCGCGGTGTTGCCGTCCGGCAAGATCCTCGCGCTCGGATCGCAGACCAACGGTCCCGGGTCGGCCGCCGAGCTCTTCGATCCCGCCGCGCGCGCATGGTCGACGACATCGTTCAGACCTGTCGCGCGCGAGGGTGCCTTCATGGTCGCGCTCGAGGGCGGAAAGGTCCTCGTCGGCGGCGGCGTCATCCCAGGCACCGAGACCACGACCGAGCTCTACGACCCGACCACGCCGAGCTGGTCTTCGGGCCCTTCGCTCACCGTCGCGGGCGACGTCTTTACGCACGTCGCCCTCCTCTCCACCGGACACGTGTTGCGGGTGACCGGCCTTGGCGCGCTGAAGGCCGACCTGCTCTCGCCCTCGGGCGGTTTCACGTCGGTGCCGGCGCCGCGCAATCGGTTCCAGCCTACGTTGACGGCGCTCCCCGGCGGTCGCGCGCTGATCGCCTCAGGAGATGTGATCGATTCGAGCGCGGAGGTGTTCGACGTCGCGACGCGAACATGGTCGGACACGGCGTCGATGTCGTCCGGACGGCAGACGCATGCAGCGGTTGCACTCACCGATGGTCGCGTGTTGGTAGCCGCCGGCCGCGGACCTGGCGGCAGGTGGATCTCGACCGCCGAGATCTACGATCCAACGACCAACACGTGGAAGCCCACCGCCCCGATGATCGGTCGCCGCGCGCAGTTCGGGCTCGCGCTGCTGACGAACGGTCGCGCCCTCGCCGCGGGCGGCAAGCTCGGAGCGGGCCCTCTGTCGACGGTCGAGATTTACGATCCGACGAGCAACAAGTGGCTGCCGACGAGCCCGATGATCGTTCCGCGCTACGAGACGTTGGTGGCGCCGATCCCGGGTGGTGGCGCAGTGGTGGTCGGCGCGTCGGCGGTCACGGAGAGCCATAGCACCTCTGAGCTGTTCGAGCCGATGCCCAACGGTGCGTCTTGCTCGCTGCCCGGCGACTGCGCGTCGGGGTTCTGCGTGGACGGGGCTTGCTGCGTCACCGACGTGTGCGCGCAAGGACGGACGTGCGGCCGCGCGGGCAAAGGCGGCACCTGCAGCACGCTCGATGGGCAACCTTGCGGCTCGGCGGCCGAGTGCGGATCCGGCTTCTGCGTGGACTCCGTCTGTTGCGACGCCGCGTGCGGAGGCCTTTGCGAGGCGTGCGATGTGCTCGCGAGCAAGGGAACATGCACCAAGGTCAAAGGCGGAACGCACGGAACGCGCGCGCCTTGCGAGGACGGCGGCGGCGACGCGTGCAGAGCGAAGCAATGCGACGGCGTCGACGCGACCAAGTGCAATGGCCCACCGGCCGGGACGGTCTCGTGCGGAACGAGCGCGTGCGCCACGGGGATCGAGACGCACACGAGCACGTGCGATGGCTCCGGCAAGTGCAGTGACGTGCCCAAGGGCTGTGGGGCCTACGCCTGCAGCGGTTCGCTGTGTCGATCCTCATGCGCCGCCGAGGGCGATTGCGCGGCGGGGTACTACTGCAAGAGCAGCGTGTGCTCGGCGCTCGAGTCACTCGGCGCCACATGCGCCGGCGTGTCGGCGTGCGGCAAGGGTCTGTTCTGCGTCGACGGCGTCTGTTGCGGCAGCGCGTCCTGCGACGCCGATTCGACGTGCGCGGCAGCGGGAAAGGCGGGCACTTGCACCAAGAAATCGGGCGCGAAGTGCAGCCTCGACGCCGAGTGCGGCAGCGGACCGTGCGTCGACGGCGTCTGTTGCGAGAGCAAGTGCGATGGCCAGTGCGAAGCGTGCGCTCTCCCCGGACGACTCGGGACGTGCGCGCCGGTGAAGGGCGCTCCGCACGGATCCCGCGCGAAGTGCGAAGGAGACTCGTGCGCGGCGCGCCTGTGCGACGGGACCGATCGCGCGAAGTGCGCCGGATGGGTCGGCGTCGAGACGGCGTGTCGCGTCGCGACGTGCATCGAAGGCAAGGCGACGAGCGGCGCGACCTGTGACGGGATGGGATCGTGTCCGGCCGCGACCACCGTCGACTGTCTCGAGGTTCGATGCGATCCCGCGACTTCGGCGTGCCGCACGAGCTGCACCAGCGCTGCCGAGTGCGCGAGCGGGTTCGATTGCATGGCCGGCGCGTGCAAGCCGATCACGGCGACCTGCTCCGAGGACCTCGGCTCGGCAAGGTTGCCCGACGGCACGTCGCAGCGCTGCTATCCGCTGGTCTGCCGCGCGGGCGCGTGTCTCTCCCAGTGCGTGGCGTCCACCGACTGTGCGCCCGGTTTCGTGTGCGACGCGGTCGAGAAGACATGCGTCGCCGGTGCGCCGGCCGCCACCGAGGGCGACGGCGGATGCGCGCACGGTCGAACGGCGGACAGTCGTCTGGCAATCCCGCTGCTGGCTCTGGCGATGGGACTCACCCGACGTGCGCGCCGACAGGCTTCGCGTCGTCGGCAACCGGAAATCCGCGCACTGCCAGCGACAGGGCGGAGTCGATGACTCTGATCGCTTCCGCGCCTCGTCCGACCGCGACCACCGCGCAACCATGTACAGCTCGTACGACGAACGTCGATCGCGGGTTGCCCGCCGCCGACGCGTCGACGGCACGCCGTGAGCGCTCGAGGGCCTCGGCGGGGCGGTTGCATCGCAGCAAGGTGCCGGCGAGGGCTCGCGGCGTCGACGGCGTCTGCCAAGCCCTGGCGCTCGTACGCCTCGACGAGCGCGATGGCTCGCTCTTGATACTCCTTCGAGCGCTCCGATCGATTTGGCAACGGCCATGGCGACCTCGAATCCCTGGGTTACGGTCGAGACCGCGCTGTCGATGCAGCGTCACGAGGTCACGAGGCTCGAGTGGTCGGCGTTCCTGACGGCGAGCGCACCGATCGAACGTGCCGCGCTTTCGCCGCTCCGGGATTGGCCGGACGCCGGATCGCCGGGGCGCCTCCGCGCCCCAGTGACATGGATCACCGATCGGCAGGCGACACTCTTCTGCGCGAGGCTGAATGCGCGACTGCCGACGAGCGATGAATGCGATCGCGTTACGAGCGCGCACGACGCGATCGAGCTCCCCGCAGCGTTGGCCGCAGGCGTCGCTGTCGGCGGGGCCGAGAACGAGGCGCCGCGCGAGGTCGAACAGTCGCAGCAAGGTCCTCAGTGGCGTTGCCGGGCGTTTCGAAGCGTTACAAGTCGCTGAATTTACTCAACCAGGCGTTACCTGAGCGTTCCAGCGGTTACGGCTTGGTGGGGAGGATGGTGGGGAGGTTGCGCGGCCAGGGTGGGGAGGGTGCGTGGCCGGTGGGAGGGACCGCCGGCGCGATCGAAACAGTGAGGTGATTGCGCGGCGGCACGCGACGACGCCGAGGTCCCGCGCGGCAGCAGCTTCGCGCGGGTCGTCGAGTCGATGAGTCCCCGCCGCACGCCGCGGTGACGGCTTCGAGCGCGTGCCGCCGTCGATCCTGCTCCCCTGCCGATCAGCTGGGTGTGGACGATGATGATCGTCAAGAGGTTGTCGAGGTCGCGTGCGAAGCCGCCGGCGAGCGGGGACGGGCCCGATCGCGCGCTGGGAATCCAGGAGCCAGCATCCGGCAGTAGCTCTCCGGATTCTCGACCCCCTTCTCGTGGAACGTCGCGTCGGCTGCGTCTGCGAGGGCGCCTCCCTCGTCGCCGCCGAGCAGCTCACCACGGCGACGCCGTGCAGCAGCGGCCCATAGTGCCATGTCACTCGCGTCGAAGTCCTCGATGGCCGAGGCGAGGAGTCCGATGGCGCGCGCGCGCTCCCCGCGGCGCGCATGGACGGCGGCTTCGATCAGGCGGGCGAGGGGGGAGGACCAGCGAAGGCGCTCGCGGAGGATCTTCCGCGCAGCTCGGAGCGCCGAGCGATCGAGGCGGCGGGCGAGCGGAGCGTCGAGCTCGCTGGCGGCGCCGACGGCGGCGCGGGCGTGGAGGTGGAGCAACTGGACGCGCAGCACCTGCACTCGTCCGAGCTGCGCTCTCGCGATGCTCGGCCACCGGTCCTCGAACAGCGCAAGCGCCGCGCCAGCGCGTCCGCAATAGAGACCGACCTGCACCCGCGCGAAGAGCTCGTGGTAGTGCTGCAGTTGTTGCTCGGGCGAGCCCCACTGCGCCATGGCGTCGTCGAGCTCTCGCTCCGCGCGCTCGACGTCGTCCGCCGCGAGCCAGATCGCGTTCAGCAGCCCGATGCGCATGTTCGTGAGGAGATAGAGATCGCCTCGCTGTCGGGCCTCGAGTGCGAGCTGTGGCATTCGCTTCGTGAGCTCCGCCATCTCGCCCAAGTGAAAGAGTGCCCATGACGTGTAGAGCGCGATGGTCTCGAGGTGCCAGACGGCACCGCTGCACCGGTCACGAAACTGCTGCGAGGCCACGTCACCCAACTCCAGCGCGTCGCGGAAGCGCCCCTCGACGTACGCGATGAGCCCGTCGGCAGCTTTCGCGAACGTCATGGCGTATGGTTCGCCCAGTCGCGTCGCGACCTCATGGGCCGCGCGTGACAGCTTCTGCGTCCGCACACGCGCCGGGACGCCGCCTTGCGCGGACGACGGACCCTCGAGGGTGAACCCGCGCGCAATGCGCGTCGGCTCGCCGGCGCGCAACGCGAGGAGCAAGTGCTTCTTCTGGAAGATCTTCGCCGGGATGGGCTGCACGATGGCGAGCGTCGAGCCGACCGACCAGCAAACGTCGATACGCCGTAGCTCGCGCTCGGGGAGATCGCTCGCCTCCCGCTCGCGGAAGCGCAGTCCTCGCAGACGTAGGAGGAGCTCGTGGAAGACGACGGAGACAAGCACCAACCACGGCGACGTCGGGAGCTTCATGCCGACCGCGGCGAGGACGTGTTGGATCGCGCGCATGCCCTCCGCAATGCGACCGCTCCGCAAGAGTTGTTCGGCAGCGAGCCGCCTCAGTTCGAGCGCGTCGCTCGCCGACGCCCCTTCGACAGCGGCGTGGTATGCGTCCGCCGCCTCCGCCCCGCGGCCCGCGTTGGCGAGCGCGTCTCCGAGCTTCCAGCGCAACTCTCGCGCGTACTCCACGGAGATCCCGGGCGCCTCGAGCGCGCTGCGAAAGAGCGCTGCGGCACGGTCGAACGCCAAGCCGGCGACGGCCTTTGCAGCCGCCGTGGCCGCGTGCTCCGCGGCCCTGCGAAGCTCGCCCGCTTCACGGAAGTGGACGACGAGCGTCTCGTCGTCGGCGTTTCCCGAAGCCACGAGCGCGAGGGCGAGCCGCAGATGCAGCACGGCCCTCGCGGATTCGTCGAGGTGTGCGACGACGGTCTCGCGAATTCGGTCGTGGTACGTCTCCACATCGTCCAACTCGCGCGACTTGATCGCGCGCACGAGGCGCCCGCTCCGCAGCACTCCGAGCGCGCTGATCGTTCGCTCGGATTCGAGCTCGGCCGCGCTCGACAAGGCTGCGCGGGGAAAGGGGCGCCCCGCGAGCGCGATCACCTCGAGGAGCCGCTTTGGTTCGGCAGGCAACGCAGAGACGCGCGCGTGCAGGACGTCGTCGAGCCGCAGCTCGCTGCCGGCTCCCGACGCGTGGAGCGATACGCCTGTTCGCAGATGCTGGACGAGCTCGTCGACGAAGAGAGGGTTCCCGCGCGACTCGTCGGCGACGAGCGTGGCTGCGGCGGCGTCCGCGCCGAGGGCCCTCGCGAGCTCGCACGCTTCGTCGCGGACGAGCGGCCCGACCTCGACCTCGCACGTGACCGCGACGGAGTCGCGTGCGTGCATCTCGCGCATCGCGGAGACCAGCGGAGACGACGCGTCCTCGCTCCGATAACTCACAACTAGGAGTACGGCGGGGGGCTCCGGTGGCCGCAGGAGCTCGTAGATCAACGCCGCGCTGTCGATGTCGCCCCACTGCAGGTCGTCGATCCAGATGACGAGCGGCCGCCCCCACGTCATTCGCTCCACGAGCTCGCGGAGCGCCGTCGCGGCGCGTCTTCGAAGCTCCAGCGGGTCGGGTGCCTCGTACGGACGACGCGGCGCTGCGCTGACCGCCTCGACGCGGTCGAGCACTGGAAACACCCGGGTGAGAGCGTGGATGCCGAGCGGCAGCAGCGCCTCGACATCGTGTCGCTTCTGCCTCGCGAGGTAACGGCTGAGCGCGTCGACGACGCTGTCGAGCGCCTTGTACGGAACCGATTCGCGCTCGTAGCAGCGCCCCGTGAGCACGACGGCGTCCGCGCTCGCCGTGAGCGTCTCGAGGAAGCGCTTCACCAGAACGCTCTTCCCCATTCCTGAGCTGCCGTGTACGTACGCGACGACGGCGCGTCCCCGCTTCGTCGCCTCGAACGCGTCCACGAGCGCCCGCATGTGACGCTCGCGCCCTATGAACGCGGCGCCCAGGGTCGGTCTCGTCTGCTCGACGTTCGCTCGAGGCGTTCTCTCCGCCGGCGCCGCGCGGCCGAGCCGGTCGCGGATCGCGTCCGCATTCGGCCGGCGCGCCGGGTCTCGGTGCAACAGATCCATGCACAGCGCGTCGAGATCATCCGGAACACCGCCGACGACTTCGCGTGGACGACGCGGATCGGCCTGCTGCTTCACCTGCACGAGCTTCAGCGGCGGCCCCGTGAACGGCAGCGCCCCGACGAGGGCCTCGTAGAGGATCACGCCGACGCTGTACCAATCACTCGCTTCGGTCGGTGGGTCGGCGGCGGCCTGCTCGGGTGACATGTACTCCGGAGTCCCGACGAGACTGTCGTTGGTCTCGCCTGCCTCACAGCCGATCGTCGTCGCCAGGCCGAAGTCGAGAACGACCACGCGCGCGTCGGCCGACGACGTGACGAGCACGTTGGATGGCTTCAGATCACGATGCACCTTCCCGGACGCGTGCAACGCTGCGACCCCTTCGACGAGCTGTCCGAGCGTCGAACGCAGCCGCAGGATGTCGCAGGTGACCATCTCGGACGGCGAGTGCGATGCGTTTCTCGCGTCGGCGCGCTCACGCTCGTCCGAAGTCGGCGTCGCCGGCAGGGTGATGTCGAGGCCCGCCGTGAACGTCGCGTCCGCGGTGACGTACCTGAGGAAGTCGACCCCTTCGACGTACTCCATCGTGAAGAAGGTCACGCCCCCCTCGGCTTCGAGCTCGTAGAGCGACGCGAGGTTCCGGTGACTCACATCGGCGAGCGCGCGGAACTCGGCCTTGAACCGATAGAGCGCCAAGGCGTCGAGCCTTCGCATCGTCTTCAGTGCCACGCGGGTGCCGCGTACTCGATCGAACGCTTCGTAGACGACCCCCATCCCCCCGCGGCCGAGCTCACGCCGGAGCTCGTAGCGCTCACCAACACCCGCTGAGCCCTCGAGGCGCGCGCGCTCGGCGTCGACGAGCGAACCGCGCGCCCGTTCCCCGGCCTCCTCCACCATCGCCACGATGATACTCGTACCCGTCGAGGGCGAGACGGCGAATCGATGCGCCACGAGAGACGCCCCCCTCATCGACGGCGGCACGATTGCGCACCGTGCAGGTGCTCCTCGGTCACCTGTAAGACCACCACGTCGACATCGCGCGTGCGCTCCTCTGGCCGGCGCGCTTCTTCGGCCTGATCTTCGTGCTGCTCTCGCTCGTCGGTGGCCCGCGCCGCCGCTGAGGTGGCTCGCATGACGGCCAGTCATGCGCCGCGCGGCGGTTGTGCTGTTGTCCCATTCCGGCAATCATCCGCCTTGTCGCGTGCGAGGGGATTTCAAGGGAACCGAGCGCTTCGAGATCCTACGCAGGCTCGGCGCCGGCGGCATGGGCGTCGTCTACGAAGCGTTCGATCGGACGCGCGGCGAACGGGTCGCGCTGAAGACGCTGCAACTCGCGGACGCGGCGGCGATCTATCGATTCAAGAACGAGTTCCGGGCGCTCGCCGACTTGAGCCACGCGAATCTCGTCACGCTCTTCGAGCTCTTCGCGTCGGAGGAGACGATCTTCTTCACGATGGAGCTCGTCGTCGGGACGCCGTTCCTCACGTGGGTGTGCGGCGGCGCCGAGTCGGTGAACGCGATCACGCTGCCCGCGGCCGGGGGCGCGAACGTCGTCTCGCGTGACGTTGTGCCGCGCGCGCGCTTCGACGAAGGGCGGCTGCGACGCTCCATGCGGCAGCTCGCGGGCGCGGTCTATGCAGCGCACGCCGGCGGCAAGCTCCATCGCGACATCAAGCCGTCGAACGTGATGGTCGACGCCGACGAACGCATCGTCCTCCTCGACTTCGGGCTGGTGCAGGACATCGAGGTGGACGCGCGCGGCCGCACCAGCGACGAGTTCGCGGGGACGCCGGAGTACATGGCGCCCGAGCAAGGCGCGGGCATGCCGCTCTCCGAAGCGAGCGACTGGTACGCGGTCGGCTGCGTGCTCTTCGAGGCGCTCACCGGGTGTCTGCCCTTCGAGGGACCGAAGCTGAAGGTCCTGATGGACAAGCAGACGCACGACGCTCCGGTCCCCTCGGCGCTGACCTCGGATGTGCCGAGCGATCTCGAGGCGCTCTGTATCGAGCTCCTCCGCCGCGACCCCGCGAAGCGCCCGCGTGGCGCCGAGGTGTTGCGGAGGCTCGGTGCGTCGACGCGCGTGGACAGTCCGCGCTCCTTGGTCAGCGTGGCCTCCACCATCAACGCGCCCTTCATCGGACGCGAGCGACACCTGACCGCCCTGCAGCAGGCGCTCGAGGCGACGAAGCTCGGACGCACGACGATCGCCTTCGTCCACGGCGCCTCGGGAATGGGCAAGAGCGCGCTCGTGCGACGGTTCCTCGACGCCGAGGCGCAACGTCCTGACACGGTGGTGCTCGTCGGCCGCTGTTACGAGCAAGAGTCGGTGCCTTTCAAGGCCTTCGACGGGATCATCGACGCGCTC
>JBKJQC010000874.1:0-2950 GCA_046593995.1 Polyangiales bacterium | reverse complement strand
TCAACGTCGGCCAAGTAGATGACGTATGGGAAGCGCGGCACGAAGACGCGCAGCACGGGTTCGCTTTGAACAATCACTCGGCGGGCAATTCCGGGAGCCTCGAGCGCGCTCGAGATGCGAGCGCGGATGGTGCGGACCAGGTCTCCGCCGAGGCCGGGCCGCTCGCGCTCGTACCACTCGAACGCCTCCGCAATCTCCTGCTCGGCCGCGGTGTGAAAACGGACCGGTCGGCTCACGCGGAGTGGCGACGAGCCCGCGCTTCGAGTTCGTCGAAGACCGCGTCTGCCGGCCGTCCACGCGCCTCACCCGCGCGCAGCTCGCCGATGCGGCGAGCGATTTCGGCAGCCTGCGCGTCCTCCAACTCGGGCGCGGCGAGCGCGATCAACTCGGCCACGACGCCGTCGCGCTCGTCGGCCGGAAGCTGGAGGATCTCGTCGAGCAGCTCGCGGGCGCGTTCGGTCATGACCACTCCAGCATAGCGCTGCCTTGGCGAACTTCGAGACTCCATGAACCATGCGTCATGAGCTGTCGTCGAGGCGGAATCACGCCGGCGCGACAGTGCGCAACCACGCTCTGCAGCCGCGAACGTCGACTTCGAGCTGCTCGAACCGACCTCCTCGCGCTGGCCGGTGCTGAAGCTCGCGTGCCGTGCCTGGTCGGACGACACGTGCGGGACGCTCTCGTCGCTTCGCTTGGGCCGGCCAGCACAGTTCCGCCCACCGCCGTGGCTGCGCATCGGGAGGTTCAGCTGTCTTGGCTTCCGCGGGCGCATGAACTTGATTCGGCTAATGTGTCATGGACGCGCTCGAAACGCCGGGCGCACGTCGTGTTGCGGGATCCTGGAGGCGACTGGCTGGAATTGGCAGAACCGCCCCGCCTCCGCGAGATCGTGGACAGCATCGCGGCGAGATCCGCGGAGTCCTACGACTCCGACTTCGCGGCCTACCGCGTGTACGGGGCCTCCGATCTCCTCGCCTGGGCCCGCGGCGACGCGCCTTGACCACAAAAAAAGCGAAGGAGCCGCGCCCAGCGCAGCTCCCTCGTGTCTCGTCTCGGGCCCTAGACCCTAGACCCTAGACCCTAGACCTCTTCTCAGTACCGGTAGTGCTCGGGCTTGAACGGCCCCTCGACGTCGGCGACGCCGATGTACTCCGCCTGGACCTTGCTCAGGGTGGTGAGCTCGACGCCGAGCTTCTTCAGGTGGAGGCGCGCGACCTTCTCGTCGAGCTTCTTCGGGAGGACGTGCACGCCGATCGGGTACTTCCCCTTCTCGGTCCAGAGCGCGATCTGCGCGAGGACCTGGTTGGTGAAGCTCGCGCTCATGACGAACGACGGGTGACCCGTCGCGCAGCCGAGGTTGAGGAGACGACCGCGCGCGAGGAGGGTGAGCTTCTTCCCGTCGGGGAAGATGAAGTGATCGACCTGCGGCTTGATGTTGTCTTCCTTGATCTCCGGGTTCGACTCGAGCCACTTCACGTCGATCTCGGCGTCGAAGTGGCCGATGTTGCCGAGGATGGCCTCGTTCTTCATCAGCTTCATGTGCTCGGGGCGGATGACGTCGCGGCAGCCGGTCGCCGTGATGAAGATGTCGCCCTGGGCGGCGGCCTTTTCCATCGTGGTGACCTGGTAGCCTTCCATCGCCGCCTGGAGCGCGCAGATGGGGTCGATCTCGGTGATCAGGACGCGGGCGCCGAGGCCGCGGAGCGACTGCGCGCAGCCCTTGCCGACGTCGCCGTAGCCACAGACGACGGCGACCTTGCCGGCGAACATGACGTCCGTCGCGCGCTTGAGGCCGTCGCCGAGCGACTCGCGGCAGCCGTAGAGGTTGTCGAACTTCGACTTGGTGACCGAGTCGTTCACGTTGAACGTCGGGACCTTGAGCTCACCCTTCTTGTGCATCTCGTAGAGACGGTGCACGCCGGTGGTGGTCTCCTCGGAGATGCCGCGGACCGGATCCTCGCCCGTGAAGAGGTCGGGGCGCTTCTGGTGCGCGAAGACGGTGAGGTCGCCGCCGTCGTCGAGGATCATGTTCGGGCCCTTGCCCCCCTTGAACGCGTTGATCTGCTGCTCGATGCACCAGTCGTACTCGGCCTCGGTCTCCCCCTTCCAGGCGAAGACCGGGACACCGGTGGCAGCAATGGCAGCAGCGGCGTGGTCCTGCGTGCTGAAGATGTTGCAGGAGGTCCAGGTGACTTCCGCGCCGAGCTCGGTGAGCGTCTCGATGAGGACCGCCGTCTGGATGGTCATGTGGAGGCAGCCGGCGACGGGCGCGCCCGCGAGCGGCTTCGACGCGCCGAACTCCTCGCGGAGGGACATCAGACCGGGCATCTCGGTCTCGGCGATCTGCATCTCCTTGCGACCCCAGGCGGCGAGGGACATGTCGGCGACTTTGTAGTTCTGCTTCTGGCTCATCGAGTGCGTCTCCGGTCTTCAGGTTTGCGTGGCAGTTTTTCGTCGGACAGGGCGGGTCTTCGTCCGACGAGGACCTGCCAGGGAAGGTGTGAATCAGCGGTCTTGCCGAGCGGCTTCGGGAGCGGGCGGACGACGACGTCTTCGAGACCGGCGAGGCCCGCCAGGCGCGTGAGCTCGGAGGGCTCGAAGCCGAGCCAGAGATCGGCCTGCTCGCGCATGCGCTCGTCGTCGTGTCGCGCGTAGTCGATGATCACGACCGCGCCTCCGGGGCGCGCGAGCTTCGCGAGGGCCTCGAGCGCCGTCTCGGGCTTCGGGGCGTGATGGAGGAAGCGCGCGGCAAAGACGACGTCGGCGGTACCGCGCACCGAGTCGAGCGCGTCGCTCGTCGCGTCCCCCTGCAAGAGCTCGACGTTCTTGTAGCCGTGCTTCGCGAGGCGGGCCGCACAACGGCGGAGCTGCGCGGGCTCGCGGTCGAACGCGACCACGCGGGCGAACACCGGCGCGATGACATCGAGGAGACC
This sequence comes from Polyangiales bacterium, assembly GCA_046593995.1. Classification (GTDB taxonomy): domain Bacteria; phylum Myxococcota_A; class Polyangia; order Polyangiales; family JADJMO01; genus JALHOE01. Next base: position 17 of record JBKJQC010000874.1, on the reverse strand, counting down.
GCCGTCGCCGGTGCCCG
>JBKJQC010000279.1:0-6595 GCA_046593995.1 Polyangiales bacterium | reverse complement strand
GCCCGCGTCCCGAAGACGGTCATCGTGACGAGCGCCGAGATCCGCGAGGCCCTCCAGGAGCCGCTGAACGCCATCGTCGTCGCCGTGCGCGTCGGCGGCGACAAGATGGACGAGGCGATCATCGCCTACGTGAAGCGGAAATATAACCTCGCGATCGGCGAGCAGACCGCCGAGCGCGTGAAGATGCAGATCGGCAACGCGTACCCGCTCGACCAGATCATGACGATGGAGGTCAAGGGTCGCGACCTCGTCGCCGGCGTCCCGAAGACGGTCGTCGTCAACAGCGACGAGATGCGCGAGGCCCTGCAAGAGCCGCTCAACGCCATCATCGACGCCGTCCGTGTCGCCCTCGAGAAGACGCCGCCCGAGCTCGCGGCGGACATCGTCGACAAGGGCATCGTGCTCACCGGCGGCGGCGTGCTCCTCAAGAACCTCGACGTGCTCCTCCGCGAGGAGACCGGCCTCCCGGTGATGGTCTGCGACGATCCGATCAGCGCCGTCGTGCTCGGTTCGGGCAAGGCGCTCGACCATCCCGAGCTCCTCCGCGAGGTCACGCTGCACTGAGGTCTAGGGTCTAGGGTCTAGGGTCTAGGGTCCGAGACGCCCGAGAGTCCGAGCCAGACAATCCGAGAGTCCAGAGAGCCCGAGAGTCGTCGCAGTGATCACGATGAGGTCGTATCGAACAGGGGTGGAAGTCCAGGGAGGCGCGCCGCAGCTTGCGTGCGTCGGGCTCTCGGACCCTAGACCCTGGACCCTAGACCCTGGACCGGGGTTCTCCTCGTGACGCCCTCCTTTCGCCGCGGGCGCGACGCGATCGTCGTCATCCTGCTCCTCGCGCTGCCGTTCTTCGTGCTGCGGTCGAACGTCCGCGATCCGAAGAAGCTCAACGGGCTCGATCGGCTGGTGTTGCGCATCTCGACGCCGTTCCAGTACGTGGGCGCGCTCGTCGGACGCGGCATCTCGTCGATCGTCGGCTCGTACGTCTATCTCGTCGACGTGAAGGCCGACAACGATCGCCTCCAGCACGAGAACACGATGCTCCGTGAGCGCGTGCGGAAGCTCGAGGCGCTCGACATCGAGAACCGCCGCATGCGCCGGTTGCTCGGCCTCAAGGAGCAGCTCGGCCCGGAGGCGCTCAGCGCGCAGGTCATCGCGAAAGACGTGACCGAGTTCCGCGTCGCGAGCCTCTCGCTCGATCGGCCGAGCAGCGAGGTGAAGCCCGGCTGGCCCGTGCTCACGGACGAGGGTGTCGTGGGCGTGATCCTGCGCGCGGACGGTGACCGGCTCGAGGTCCAGCTCGCGATCGATCCGCAGCTCGCGATCGACGTCGTCGACGAGCGCACGGGAGCACGCGGCATCGCGCGCGGCACCGCGGAGATCGACCGCTACGCGTGCAAGGTCGAGTACATGAAGCGGAGCGACGAGGTCGCGGTCGGCGATCTGCTCGTCACGAGCGGCGTCGGCGCGCGCTTCCACAAGGGGATTCCGGTCGCGCGCATCACCAAGATCCACAACCGCGGGTTCGGCGAGTTCCAGGACGTGGAAGCCGAGCCGGTCGTGCCGTTCTCGCGGCTCGAAGAGGTGCTCGTCGTGCCGCCGCTTTCGGCGAGCCTCACGAGCCCCGGAGGTGCCGAGGCTGCGAAGGGGGAGCCGGCGAAGACGCCGGCGAAGAAGTAGTGCGCTACACGGCGTTCCTCCTCCTCGGCGTGTTGCTCATCGTCCTCCAGGGCGAGCTGCACCTCGTGCTCGGTGTCCTCTCCGCGAAGGGATGGACGCCGTCGCTGCTCGTGCCGCTGCTGGTGTTCCTCGGCGTCACCGAGACGAACCTCGCGCTCGGCGCGTCGGTCACGTTCCTCCTCGGCTACGTGCTCGACGTGATCGGCGGCGCTCCGATCGGCCTCTACACCTTCGCGTCGGTCGCCACGTTCGTCGTCGCGCGGGTGACCTCGATCCGGGTGGTCACCCAGGGCGGCGTCGCCCGCGCCTTCCTCGCCGGCGGCTTCGCGGCGCTCTCCTCGGTCGTCGTGTTGGTGCTCCTCGCGATCTTCGGCAAGAGCCCGTACGTGCCGCGCGCGCTCGCGAAGCTCGTGATCCCGCACGCGCTCGCGACGGTCGTATTCGCGCCGCTCGTCTATCGGGCGGCGGAGCGCGTGCAGGTGCTCGTGGGCGGGCTCCTCGATCCGTCGCGCGCCCCGCCGGACCGCAAGATCCGCGGCGGCGCGCTCGGCGCCTCGCCATCCACGCGCGGCGACGACGGACGCGTGCGAGAGCGCCTCCGCGACGGGGGCGCGCTGTGAGTCTCCTCGGTCAGCGCCCCGACGTCGGCGAGTTCCGCAAGCGCTTCAAGTGGATGGCGCTCGTGGTGGTGCTCCTCTGCTTCGTGCTCGTGGGCAAGCTCACCATCCTCCAGCTCGCGAAGCACGAGGAGTACCGCTCGATCGCCCACGAGAACATCGTGCATCGCGTGACGCTCGCGACGTCGCGCGGCGTCATCCGCGATCGCAGCGGCGTCGTCCTCGCCGCGAGCCGCGAGTCGTGGAACGTGTACGTCGTCCCCGCCCGCCTCGACTTCGAGAAGACGTGGCCGCGGCTCGCCGAAGCCCTCGGCCTCGGCCCGGTCGAGCGCGCGACGATCGAAGCGCGTCTCCGGGCGCAGCGCGACGCCGATCTCACGGCGCTCCGCACCAACCCGAAGCACCGCATCCACGAGGCGATCGTCCGCGAGGACATCTCGCGCGACGTCGTCGGCTCGCTCGAGACCCGCAAGACCGAGCTCCCGGCGGTCAACTGGATCTCCGTGCCGATGCGCTACTACCCGACGAAGGAGCTGAACTTCCATCTCCTCGGGTACGTGAACGAGGTCAACAAGGAAGATCTCGCGGTGCCCTTGGACGCGAGCGGCGCTCTCGGCAAGGAGAGCACCGAGAAGAAGGACCTGACGACGGCGCTGCAGCCCGGCGACCGCGTCGGACGGCTGGGCGTCGAGAAGGCGTGGGAGACCTATCTCCGCGGCCATCGCGGCTGGAAGAAGGTCGTCCTCGACGCGCGCGGCAACCGTCGCACGCTCAAGGAAGACCTCGCCGAGATCGACGCGCCCGCGGAGCTCTCACCGGTCCCTGGCCGCGACGTGCGCCTCACCGTCGACTCGGATCTCATCGCGTCGGCGCGTCGCGCGTTCGCCGGTCAGCTCGCGGGCTCGGTGGTCGTCGTCGAGGTGAAGACGGGGCGCATCCTCGCGCTCTACTCGAAGCCCGGCATCGATCCCAACGACTTCGTCTCCGGGCTCTCGACGAAGCAGGCGGAGGGGATCCTGGCGAACCCGCTCCGCCCGTTGATCGACAAGACCATGTCCGACGCGTACTTCCCCGGCTCGACGGTGAAGCCGTTCTCCGTGCTCGCTGAGCTGATGACGGGCGCGATCCGCAAGGACACCCACGAGACCTGCGAGCACATCTACGTGCTCGGGAAGACCCGCTTCAAGTGCGAGGGTTTCCACGGGCAGATCCAGCTGCACGAGGCGATCGTCCACTCCTGCAACATCTATTTCTATCACCTGGGCGAGCGCACCGGCATCGACGCCATGGCCTCGCTCGGCGCAGAGCTCGGCTTCGGCCAGCGCGCCGGCATCGGCATCAACCACGAGGTGCCCGGGCTGATGCCGACGAAGGCCTGGTACAACCAGCACTACGGCGGGCAGTTCCGGCTCGGGTTCACGCTCAACGCGGCGATCGGCCAGGGAAATACCAAGGTCACCGTGCTGCAGCTCGCGATGGCGTACGCCGCGCTCGCGAACGGCGGGACGCTCTATGCGCCGCAGGTGGTGCGCTCGATCGAGAGCCCGCAGGTGATCGGCCTCGACGGCGCGCCGCTCGGCACCGGCGGCATCGAGATCGACTTCGCGCCGCGCATCCGCCGGCAGGTGAACCTCCCGCCCGACATGCTGCGCCTCGTGCTCGAGGGCATGCACGGCGTCGTGAACGAGCCCGGCGGGACGGCCTATCGCGAGCGATCGACGAAGGTCGACGTCGCCGGCAAGACCGGCACGGCGCAGGTGTCGCGCGTCACGCAGAAGAGCGGCGTCGATCCGAAGAGCATCTGGTACTTCAACCGCGACCACGCGTGGTTCGCGGGCGTCGCGCCCTACGACGATCCCGAGATCGCGGTCGCCGTCCTCGTCGAGCACGGCGGCGGCGGTGGTCACAACGCAGCCCCGATCGCGATGCGCGTGTTCGAGGATTGGTTCACGAAGATCAAGCCGGCGCGCGACGAAGCCGCGCACGGCGGCCCCTCCGCCAAGGTGACCAAGCCCGCTGGAATGGCCGGGCCCCCGGCTCCGGGAGCGCCCAAGAAGCCATGATGGAGAAGCCATGATGTCGACCCGCGTAGGCGCGCGCGGCGTGACGTGGCGCGCCCGCGACACCATCGACTGGCCGCTCCTGAGCGCGGTCCTGATGATCGCGCTCATCGGCGTGGTGAACCTCTACAGCGCGACGAGCGTCGCGCGCGGCGGGCGCGCCGACCTCTACGTCACGCAGATCTACTGGCTCGTCGCCGGTGGCATCGCGGCGACGGTGGTCACGGCGATCGACTATCGCCACTTCGAGCGCCTCGCCTATGTCATCTACGGCGGCGGCATCCTGCTCTTGCTGCTCGTCTTCATCCTCGGACGCGACATCCACGGGGCGGCCCGCTGGATCGACATCGGCGGGAAGGAGCGTGGGTTCCGTTTCCAGCCCTCCGAGTTCATGAAGATCATCCTCGCGGTCGCGCTGGCCAAGTACCTGCACGACGACCCGAAGGTCCCGATCGGCCCGAGCGGCGGCGGCCGCACGCTGAAGGATCTGATCGTGCCGGCCGTGCTCGCCGGCATCCCCTTCGCGCTCGTCGCGAGGCAGCCGGACCTCGGCACCGCGCTGATCCTCGCGGGGATCTTCGTCTCGATCATGGCCCTCGGCAAGATGCGCTGGCAGTCGCTCGTGACGCTCGTCGTCGGGCTGTCGGCGTTCTCCTACGTCGCCTGGAACTACATCCTCCACGACTAACAGAAGCGCCGGATCTACTCCTTCATCAACCCGGAGCTCGACATCCGCGGCGCCAATTGGCACTCGCACCATGCGAAGGTGGCCATCGGCAACGGCGGGCTGTTCGGCAACGGGTACATGCGCGGGACGCAGAACCACTACCTGTTCATCCCCGAGCAGCACACCGACTTCCCCTTCCCGGTGTTCGCGGAAGACTGGGGCTTCATCGGCTGCGTGCTCCTCGTCGCGCTCTACGGCTTCGTCGTGCTCTGGGGGATCAAGATCGCGTCCCAGGCGAAGGACCGCTTCGGCGCCGCGTTGGCCATCGGCATCTCCGCGATGATCTTCTGGCACGCGTTCTTCAACGTGGGCATGGTGACCGGCGTATTGCCCGTCGTCGGCGTGACGCTCCCCCTCTTCAGCTACGGCGGATCGAGCGTGACGACGGTGCTGATCGGGATTGGTCTGTTGATGAACGTGAGCATGCGCCGCAACACGTTCTCCTGAAGCTGCCTCGAGCTCGTGAAGCCGCCTCGAGCTCGCCGAGCGGCGGCGGGCGGCCCGAGCGTTCAAAAAATGAACTCGGCGCGTTCAATTCTTTAACAGGCGCGGGTTCAGATTCTGAACAGGCCAGACCGGCCTGAACCGCGGTTCTCAGCGATGGGCCAAAAAAGCTGCGCGTCTGCTGACGAGCTTCGATCGGGCCGCTGCATCTGACCCCTGGCGTACGCCGTGCGAAGGACCGATCCGGCGGGGCAGACCCGCACCGGAGGAACGCAATGCGGAGCCTGACGAAGACCGTGACGGCGCTGGCGGTGATGAGCGGATCGCTCCTCGGAACGCGCAGCGCGTTGGCGAGCACGGGCACCGTGGCGTTCAACGTGACGAACACCAACAGCGCCCAGCAGAACACGGTGAACAAGACGTTCACCGCGAACGCAGGCCAACCGATCAAGGTGAGCACCTCGGCCTCGAGCGCCTGCGCGCTCACCGGCTCGACGGGCACCGGCGACACCTACGTGCGCCTGTACCTGAACGGGGTGCAGGTCGCTTCGAGCGACGACGCATGCGCCGGCTCGCAGTCGTACATCAGCTACACCGCGGCCTCGACCGGGACCTACGAGATGAGGGTCGGCTGCTACACCACCGGGAGCTGTAGCGGCACCGCGGGGTACTCGGTCGGCAACAGCGGCGTGGTCTACGTCCACGGCACCGGGCAGTACGCGGACACGCAGGTGTGCAGCGGCACCGGCGCCGCGTACAAGTGCGTCGCCGCCAAGGCGGTGAACGACTACTGGGGTCAGTCGTTCATCGACGCGACGCGCGGCGGTCGCCCGTACGTCGTGACCGGCCAGAACGGCGGAACGCGGACGCCGTGGGCCAACGCGGCCCCGTACAAGAACGACGGAGTCGAGACGTCGGTCGGTACGGCCCGCGAGGTCGCGGACCAGATCGAGCGGTTCATGCGCGGACCGGACGGCATCGCCGGCAACGGCGACGACGTCACCGACCTGGTGGTGGAGACCCACTCCGGCGGCTCCAACGTCATCCGTTACATCGTCCAGCAGCCGACC
>JBKJQC010000117.1:0-8871 GCA_046593995.1 Polyangiales bacterium | reverse complement strand
TCGTCGACCCGCAGGGCAAGGTGATCGGCATCGCCTCCCTCGTACAGGACATCACCGAGCGCACCCGCGCCGAGGACGCTTTGAAGCGGTCCGAGGCGCGGTTCCGCGAGCTGATCGAGCGGGCACCCGACGCCATCGGCGTGTTCCGCGAGGGGCGCTTCCTCTACGTGAACCCCGCGATGGTGAAGTACCTCGGGTTTCAGTCGGCGTCGGATCTGATCGGCACCGCCTCGCTCGACCGCGTGCACGAGGACGATCGTGATGCGTTCGTCGCGCGGGTCGACGCGAAGTCGACCGGCGTCCCCCGTGAGTTCCGCCTGCTCCGGCGCGACGGTACGGCGGCCACCGCCGAGGTGATCTCGATGCGCGTCGACTACGACGGCGCGCCGGCGACGCTCTCGTTCGCGCGCGACGTGACCGAGCGGAAGGAGATGCAGGTCCGCTTGCTCCAAGCCGACCGGATGGTCTCGGTGGGCACGCTCGCCGCCGGCGTCGCGCACGAGATCAACAATCCGCTCGCGTACATGATCGCGAACCTCGAGCACCTCGTCTCGAAGAAGCTCCCGCAGATGCGCGACGAGCTCGGGCGGCTCGAGGAGGAAGCTCCCGACGCGCGACCGGGGATCGAGGCGCTGCGGAACAGCCTCGTGGCCGTGACCGAGATGCTGGACATCGCGCGCGAAGGGGCCGATCGGGTCCGAACGATCGTGCGCGATCTGAAGACGTTCTCGCGCGCCGACGAAGAGCGCCGCGGGCCGGTCGATCTGCACCGCGTGCTCGACGCGTCGATCAACATGACCTGGAACGAGATCCGTCACGCGGCGACGCTCCACCGCGAGTACGGCGAGCTCCCGCTCCTCGACGCGAACGAGGGGCGGCTCGGTCAGGTCTTCCTCAACCTCTTCGTCAACGCAGCGCAGGCCATCCCGTCGGGGCACGCGAGCGACAACGAGATCCGCGTCCGCACCACCTACAAGCGCGAGCCGTTCGGGCCGGGCAGCGTGCGCGTGGAGATCAGCGACAGCGGCAGCGGGATCGCCAAGGACGCCATCGGGCGGATCTTCGATCCGTTCTACACGACGAAGCCGGAGGGGGTCGGCACGGGGCTCGGTCTCTGGATCTGCCAAGGGATCGTCACCGAGCTCCGCGGCGCGATCACCGTCGAGAGCCGCGTCGCGAGCCGTCCAGGAGAGCGCTCCGGCACCACCGTGACCGTCTCGCTCCCGGTGCGCGCCGAGGAGGCGGACACCGCCGGCGAAGGACCCTCGTCCCGGCGCAGCGACCCGCAGCGCGGACGGTTGCTGATCGTCGACGACGAGCCGGCGGTCGCTCGCGCGTTGCGCACGGGTCTCGGCGACGAGCACGACGTCGCGATCGCAGTCAGCGGTCGCGAGGCGCTCGCCATGCTGCTGGGCGACGACGCGCGACCGGAGGACGCGCAACGGGTGAGCGGCTTCGACGTGATCTTGTGCGATCTGATGATGCCGGATTTGTCCGGGATCGATCTCTACGAAGCGCTCCGGGCGGAGCGCCCCGAGCTCGCGGAGCGCGTCATCTTCGTGACCGGGGGAGCCTTCACGCCGCAGGCACGGGCCTTCATCGAGACACAGGGCGTCGCGAGCCTGGAGAAGCCGTTCGACATCGAGGAGGTGCGCGAGCTCGTACGTGCGCGCGTGCGACGGAACCGCGATCTGGGGTAGGCTCGACGTCGAAAGGGGGATCGATGCGCATGCGCTCCGACATCCCGTGGATCGTCTCCGGGCTCGCGTTCGTCACGGCGTGCGGCGGTACCGCAAAGCCCGCCAAGGACCCGACCGAGGAGCGCTCCGCGGCCGAAGCCGAGAAGGGCTCCGGCTTTGCCGCTCCCGGTGCCTGCGTCGATCCGCTCTCCGACGGCGATCATCACGACTCGATGCGGCCGTTCGACAAGCACGTGCAACAGGACGTGCATGCCGCCGACCTCGACGCCGACGGCGTGATCGACGCCTTCGTCAAACCGGGTTGGGCGTGCGGCGACTCGTGCACGCGCTCCGCGTACGTGGTGCGCGGCACCTGTGCGCACTGGGTCGGCTCGTTTGCGTCGACGGAGCGCTACGAGGCGCTCGATACCATGACGAACGGCCTGAAGGATCTGAGCACGCGCCCGCGGCGGATGGGCGACGACGGCCAGATCCACTGCTGGAACGTCGTGCTCAAGTACGACGGCAAGGAGTACCAGCCTGCGAAGACGCGCGAGTGCGAGTGCAAGGACGAAGGAGCCAAGTGCGCGGCGTGGGATGAGTAGCACCCGCAAATCGATCCTCGCGCTCGCCCGCGCTCCGAGCCTGCTCCCGAAGCGCGTCGATCGACCGACGGTCGGCCTCGTGCTCTCCGGCGGCGGAGCGCGCGGCGCCTACGAAGCAGGCGTGCTCCGTTATCTCTGCGAGGAATTCCCGCGCACGACCGGCGTGCAGCCGTGGTTCGACATCGTCTGCGGCACGAGCGTCGGCGCGCTGAACGCGTGCTTCGTCGCAGCCACGGCCGACGTGCTCGATCGCTCGACGGCGCTCCTCGCGCAGCGTTGGAGCGAGCTGAAGGTCGGCGAGCTCGTGCAGGTGCGCCCGATGGAGCTCTTGCGGCTCGCGCGGTCGCTCCTCGGCGGCGCACCGATCCCGCTCGACGCGGGGAGCCCGTCGCGACGCGGCGGCCTCATCGACACGACCAACCTCGAGCGCTTCGTCCTCGAGAGCGTGGCCTGGTCACGCATCCGGAGGAACGTCGAGGAGGGCGTGGTCCGTGCGGTGTCGGTCTCGGCGACGCACGTGTCGTCCGGGAAGACGGTCGTGTTCGTCGATTCGCCGAGCGAGCTCCCGCCGTGGAGCCGCGACCCGCACGTGCGCGCGCGGCGCACGCGGATCACGCCGTGGCACGCGCTCGCGTCCGCGGCGATCCCGCTCCTGTTCCCGCCGATGGCGATCGAAGGCGCGTACTACGTCGACGGCGGGCTGCGACAGAACACGCCGCTCTCGCCCGCGATCCGGCTCGGAGCGGACCGCGTGCTCGTGATGTCGCTCCGCTACCGCGCGCCGGAAGGGCCGAACGACCTCACGCCGCTCGTGCACGAGGAGTCGGTGCCGAGCCCGTTCTTCCTCGCGGGCAAGGCGCTCAACGCGCTCTTGATCGATCGCGTGGACTACGACCTCGATCGACTCCGTCGGATGAACGCGATCGCGATGGCCGGCATCGAGGTCTACGGCCCCGACTTCCTCGAGAAGGTGAATGGACGCATCGAGAGCACCATTACGGAGCACGGCGGTGCGCTCCGCGTCGTGCGCGACATGCTCGTGCGTCCCTCGTGCGATCTCGGGGCGCTCGCTGCGGAGTACGCGCAGACCGATGCGTTCGTCGACGGCGCAGGGCTGACCGGTCGCGCGTTCCGGCGGCTCGCGGAGCGCGACGCACGCACCGACGCCGATCTCCTGTCCTACTTGCTCTTCGACGGAGCGTTCGGCGCGCAGCTCATCGAGCTCGGCATGCAGGACGCGCGGAAACGTCGCGACGAGTTCGTCAGCTTCTTCACGGTCTGATCACGACGAACCCGGCGACCGACGTCGAAGCGCGCTCTCTCCCCTGGTGAGACGTGGCCCACGCGCGGACGGCTTCACGGGGTGCGAGCTCCCGCGGCCCGACCCAGGCGTCGTCCGCGACGTCGAGCGCCACCGTGCGACCCGCTTCGTCGAGCGCGCGCGCCGGGTGCTCGGGCCAGTCCCAGCCAGGGCAGAGCATGGCGACGTCACGCAGCGTCCCGGAGCGACGACGCTCGATGGCGAGCGCGAGGCGCGCATGCGGACAGTAGTGCCCGGGCACGAGCAGGAGCGGCTCGGCCACCCCATTCCTGGAGAGCTCTGCGAGGCGCGCCTCGATCGCGCGGCCGCGCTCCGCGATCGCGCGCGTCCGCCGGGTCGCGAGGGGGACGAGCGCGAGGGGGAGGAACAGCGCGAGCGCCGACGCGAGGGGACGCTTCGCGAGCGTGTCGCCGGCGGCGAGGAAGAGGAGCGGCGCGGTCGCGAGCACGTAGCGCGGGCTGAAGGAGCCATCTGGATAGAGCACGAGCGCGAACGTCACCAGCGCCGCCGGAACGATTACGTAGGCGGCGCGCACGGGGGCAGCGGCCTGGACGTGACGCAGGTGCGCGAGCCCGACGACGATCGGCACCGGACCAGCGGCCACGATCCACGCGAGCGAGACCAAGACGTCACGCGTCGACAGCGGGTGCGCCCCCGACGAGCGGCGCATCGACCCCACCCAGCCGCCGAGCGCCGCCGGACCGCCGTGCGCGGCGAGGACGATGGCGATCGACGCGACGGTCGTCGCGAGCAGCGCCACGAGCGCTCGCCTTCGAAGGAGGAGCACCAGCGCGACGGCGTGTACCGCGCTCGTCTCGCGCGTGGCGATGGCGCACGCGAGGATCAACCCGGCGAGGATCGCACGCCCTCGCGCCGCCGCGAGCAATGCCGCGAGCGAGAGGGCGAGGGCAGGGCCGTCGGTGAGGACCTGATGCGCGGTGTGCGCGAACGAAGGGGAGAGGGCGAGGGCGACGGCTGCGGCGAGCGCGGCACGACGCGAGAGCCCGAGCGCGACCCCGAGGAGACCGAGGAGCGGAGCCGCGGTCGCCGACACGGCAGTCCAGAAGAACCGCAGCACCGGCTCGGCGGACGATGGATCGACGCCCACATGGAAGAGGGGCGACACGAGCGCACGCGAGATCCAGAGGAACAGCGGCCGACCGAGGAGCAGCCCGCTCACGCCCCCTTCCAGGGCGAGACGTACGTAATCGCCGGCGTCCCAGTAGGCGATGCCGCGCGTACCGACCGCGACGGAGGCGACGAATGCGAGGAGCCAAGTCCACGAGACGTCGCGCGCGCTCATGATCACGGAGACGGACGGCGCGCGAAGAACGGATCGAGCGGGCTCGCGCCCTCGCCGATGGGCCGTGCGGCGCTCATCGCCGCGCGCAGGAACGCTCGCCCCTCCACGACGGCGTCGCCGAGCGTGGATCCGCGCGCGAGGTGCGCGGCGATCGCGGACGAGAGCACGCAGCCGGTGCCGCGCGTGCACGTCGTGTCGATGCGGGCCCCGGGGAGCATGCGCATCGTGCCGGACGCGACGAGCACGTCGATCGGATCGCCGTCGAGATGCCCCCCCTTCGCGAGCACCGCACGTGCCCCGCGCGCGACGAGCCGCTCGGCTCCGCGCGCGAGCGCGTCGACCGACGTCGGCGCTTCGCCGCGCTCGTCGCCGAGCAATCGCGCGAGCTCCGGCGCGTTCGGCGTGATCAACGTGGCGAGGGGCATCAAGCGCTCGAGGAGCAGCGCGATCCCTTCTTCGTCGAGCAGCCGTGCCCCGCTGGACGAGACGATGATGGGATCGACGATCAGCGGGAGCGCGGGACGCGCCTCGAACGCGAGCGCCACCTCGCGCACGATCGCGGCGGTCGCGAGCGCGCCCGTCTTCGCGACGTGCGCGGTGACGTCCTCGAGCACCACCTCGATCTGCGCGCGGACCTGCGCCGCATCGACCGGCCAGACCGCCCGCACGCCGCGTGTGCCCTGCGCGATGATCGCGGTGATGGCGGAGAGGCCGTGCACGTCGAGCGCCGCGAAGGTGCGCAGATCTCCCTGCACCCCTGCACCACCGGCCGGATCGCTCCCGGCGACGGTCAGCGCGATCCGCTGCTCGGGACGCGTCACTTGCATGTGCTCAGGTGCAGGGGGCTCACTCGCACGTGCTCACTTACAGGTGCTCGGAGTGCGCATCGCCTGACGGACGGCCTGCTTCACGATGATCGGGGTCTGGTCGACGCCGGCGAGGCGTGACGCGAGATCCTTCGGATGGATGTGGCCGAGTGCGTCGATGGCGGCGATCGACGTCTCGCCGCCGCGCTTCGCGAGGTCGGTGAGGTCGTCGACGGACTCGGCGTCGCAGAGGAGACCGAGCGCCTCGATCGCTTCCTTGCGCACGTCGCGCACCTCTCCAACGTCGAACGCGCGCTTGCGGATCGCCGGGAGCTGCGAGCGTGCGCCGCGCGTGACGAGCGCGCGGATCGCCGCGCTCCGCACCGGAGGCATGAGGTCCTCGAGCGCCTTCGCGAGCGCTTCGTCGACGTCGCCCGCCGCGCCCTTCACCTCCCCGAGCGTCTCGGCGGCCGCGACGCGCACGTACGTCCACGCGTCGTGCGCCAGCAGCTGCATCGCGATGCTCTCCACCGCGCGCCCGCCGCCCGTCGGCCCGTTCCCCGAACGGAGCGCGACGAGCGCGAGCTGCCTGACCCGCGGATCGGCGTCCTTCAGCGCGGTGATCACCTCGGGGCGCAGCGCATCGATCTCCGTCGAGACCTGCGCGGCGCGTGCGCGGAGGTAGCGATCCTTGCTCGTGTGGAGCGCGCGCAACCACGCGAGGGCGCCGGCGTCCCCGCGCGCCGCGAGAGCCGCGAGCGGCTCCGCGGCGAGCCAGCGCGCGTCGAAGGGGCTCCCGTCTCCCGCGTGGGCGCGCAGCGTCTTCGAGACCGCCGCCGCGAGCGCGCCGAGCTCGGGCTCCTTCGCGATCGCACGACCGAGCTCGATGACCACGTCGATCTCGCCCGCCGCGGGCAGCGTGTCGGCGGCGGGAGTGGCGAGCCACGCGCCGATCGCCTCGCGCCCTGCGGTGGTGGTCGCGATCCGGCCGAGCGCGACACGATAGGTGCGTCGGCGCGTGGCGGGCGCAGTCTTCACGATCGCGAGCACCGCGCCGAGCGCGCCCTTCGGATCGAGCTTTCCGTAGCGCTCGGCGAGCGCCTCGCGCGCGGCGTCGGGACCTTCGGCGAAGGCTGCGGCGATCGCGGGGAGGGCGGGCTTGCCACACGCATCGAGCGCGACCCGCGCGTCCTTCGCGGTGTCGCGCGGGGCGTCCCACGCGAGCCGCGCGAGAGGAGCGCTCGACGCCTCGCACGGGGCCGCTTCGAGCGCCTCGACCGCGCGCGCCTTGCCGAGATCGCCGAGCGCCGCGACCTTGGCGAGGATTGCCCTTGCGCCGCGCGCCCCTGCGTTCGCGAGGACCGTCTCGGCGAGGTCGCCGTCCGGGCCTTTCACGTCGAGCAGCGTGACGAGATCCTCGAGCGCGTGGATCGTCTTCGGCAGCAAGGGGACCGCGTCGACCTCGGCGAGACCCACGGTCGGCTCCGCCACGTCCTCCGCGCGATCGATCGAGAGCGCGAGGCAGCTCGTCGCGATGGGCTTCGGCAGGACGACGTCGACGCGCCCACCCTTGTCGGTCACCGGCTCGATCGCGATGCGCACGGTGCCCGTGTCGGTCGTGAGCCACAGGCTGAGCGGCTGCGCGAACCCGGTCACGTCCTTCGTCGGGCGCACGACGAGCGAGAGTTTCTCGATGGGGATGGACTTCGGCGCCGAGAAGACGACGAACTCTCCCTTGCCGTCCCCCTTCTGCGTCTCGAACCACGCCGTCGACGGGTCGTCGTCGGCGAGCGCGGGTGAGGCGCCGTCGTTGACCGACGCGCCGCGCACGGCGAGCACGGAACCGACGGGCCGCTCCGTCGCCTTCTCCGCGACGAGGGTCGGGGCGGCGTTGCGGATGGCCTGCGGGAGGCGATGCATCGCGACCCTATGGAACTTCATCGACTTCGGATCGAGCCGCTGAGGGTCGAGGAGCGTCTCGGCCTGACCGCACAGCGTCAGCTCGCGTCGCAGCCGTCCGACCCAGACGACGTTCCGCTCTCCTTCGGGGGCGACGTTCACGCGACGACCGGCGCCCTCGCCCTCCGCACCGACGCCGGTGGCGCCCTGCCAGAGGAGCGCGGGTGCCGGGCCCGAGTTGGGCGAGTTGGGCGAGCCGGTCTCGCCCGCGAGGATCGCCTCCCATGCGACGTTCGTCCGATTCTCCGACGCGACGATGACGCGGAGCACCCTCCGACCTCCGCCGACGTCGACCTCCTGCACCGACGACCGGCCGAGGTCGATCGTATCGGTGAATCCGACGGCGATCGCATCGGTCCCACCGCTGACCGCCTCGCACGGTGAACCTGGACAGGCGCGCATGAAGATCTTGCGGGCTGCCGCGTCGATTCGAGCAGAGACCGCGGGTAGGCCGCCTCCGGCTCCCGCGGTACCGGCGACTTTGACCGGGGCAGAAAGCACGGTCGGTGCCGCACGCGCGTCTCCACACGCCATCGCCGCGACCGTCACGGCCGAGGAACACAGAATCGCGGGGAGGCCGCACGCACGAGGGGCACGCACGAGGATCTTCTAGCCGGCCCGCGCCTGGAGAGACACCGCGGAAAAGTCGTCGGCAAAAGCGCCCTCCCTCGCCGCGGCGCGCTCATATCGCGTACACTCGGTGATCATGGCGGCGCCGCGGCAGCCGACGCAGCAGGGGCCGCTTCCGCGGATCCTCGATCGCCTCGTCGCAGAGAAGCGCCTGACGCGCGACCAACACGAGGCCGCCGCGGAGCACCTGCGACGTCGCAAGATCGACGTCGACGACGCCATCTTCGACGCCACCGGTTGGTCCGAGGCCGAGCTGCTCAAGGCGTACGCGTCCGTCTACAAGACGCGCTTCGTGTCGACGGAGCGTCTCTCCAAGGCGCAGATCGACCGCGCGACCCTCGAGCTCGTGCCGCGCAAGGTCGTCGACCGCTACAGCGTCGTCCCGATCCTCTACGACACGGCGAACGCGACGCTCTCGGTCGTGATCGCCGACCCGGACAACGTCCAGGCGCTCGAAGAGGTCAAGCTCGTCTCGCGCGTGCGCTCCGTCGTGGCCTTCGTCGCGCGTGCGGCCGCCGTCACGGCGCTGATCAAGAAGATCTACCAAGGCGATCCCCGCGCGTTCGAG
>JBKJQC010001170.1:0-11347 GCA_046593995.1 Polyangiales bacterium | reverse complement strand
TCTCTTGTGCGATCTCGAGCGCCTGCGCGATGGACTGCGGCAGCTCGCACTCGGGGTCGCGGCGCTGCATCGAGCGGGAAAGCTGCACCGTGACATCAAGCCGCCGAACGTACTCGTCACGCGCGAGGGGCGCGTCGTGCTCCTCGACTTCGGCCTCGCCACCGATACGACGCAGGACGCCCACGAGCAGCGGACGATGGATCACCAGGCGGCCGGCACCGCGGAGTACATGTCGCCGGAGCAGGCGGCGTCGGGCGAGCTGACGGAAGCCACCGACTGGTACAGCGTCGGCGTCGTGCTCTACGAGTCGCTGACCGGGCGCCTCCCGTTCATGGGTCCCCGGCTCAAAGTGATGATGGACAAGCAACACCTCGAGCCGGCGGCGCCGAGCGCGTTGGTCGAGCGTGTCCCCGAAGATCTGAACGCGCTCTGCACCGAGCTCTTGCAGCGCAATCCCGCTCGCCGCCCCTCGGGCAGCGACGTGATGCGTCGCCTCGGCGTGGAGAACCTCACGTCGGCGCCGAATCGACTCCTCTCGCCGGGCTCGACGATACCCACGATCTCGATGCCGTTCGTCGGGCGCGAGCGACACATGACTGCGCTCGCAGAGGCGTTCGAGATCGCGAGGAGTGGCCGCGCGGTCGCCGCGTTCGTCCGTGGGAGCTCGGGCATGGGCAAGAGCATCCTCGTGCGACGGTTCCTCGATTCGCTCGGTACCTCTTCCGACGCGCTCGTGCTCACGGGGCGCTGCTACGAACGAGAGTACGTACCGTACAAGGCGTTCGACAGCCTGGTCGACTCGCTCAGTCGTTATCTTCGCCGCCTCCCCGAGGACCAGGCCGAGGCCGTGCTACCGCGCGAGGTGCTGACGCTCGCGCGCATCTTCCCGGTGCTGATGCGCGTGCCCGCGGTCGCGCGAGCGCCGAAGCGGGCCGTCGAGTTCCCCGATCCGCAGGAGCTCCGGCGCCGTGCCTTCGCTGCCCTCCGTGAGCTCGTCGCGCGGCTTCGCAACAAGCGCCCGGTCGTCCTGTGGATCGACGACGTGCAGTGGGGCGATGCGGACAGCGCCGGTCTCGTCGCGGAGCTCTTCCGCGCGCCGGAGCCCCCGCCGATCCTGCTCATCGGCAGCTATCGCAGCGAAGACGCCGCGACGAGCGCGTTGCTGCCTGCCCTTCTCGATCCCGTCATGCGCCAGGCGTCCGCCGCCGAGTTCCGCGAGATCGATGTCGCGGAGCTCTCCCACGAAGAAGCGCGCGCGCTCGCGCTGTCGCTCCTCGGCGGGGGCGACAGAGAGACCGCCGACGCGATCGCCGGTGAGTCGCGAGGCATCCCCTTGTTCGTCGACGAGCTCGTGCGACACGTGCAGAGCGGCAACGACGAGAACACGCTCCCCGGCGTCCGTCTCGACGGGCTGTTGCGGCTCGACAGAGTGCTCGCGCGAAGAATAGGCACCCTCCCGCCCGACGCCCAGCGCCTCCTGCACGTGATCGCGGTCGCGGGCCGGCCGATCGATCGAAGGATCGCAGCGCAAGCCGCCGAGCTCGGGTCCGAGGGGGACGCGACGGCGCTTGCACTCCTCCGCACCGGTCACCTCGTGCGGACGACGCGCACGGTCGATCGTCACGAGGTCGAGACGTTCCACGACCGCGTGCGGGAGACGGTCGTGCAGCACCTCGGTGCCAAGGCGTTGAAGCATTGCCACGCCCAGCTCGCGACCGCACTCGTCGCCGGTGGCGCGGCCGATCCGGAAGCGCTGGTGATGCACTTCCAGGGCGCGGGCGAGCACGAGCGCGCAGCAGAACAAGCCGTGCTCGCAGCGGCCAAGGCCGTCGAGGCGCTCGCCTTCGACCGCGGGGCGCTCCTCTATCGGCTCGCCCTCGACCTCCACCCACTGTCGCGCGATCCGGCGCGCGCATTGCGGTCGAAGCTCGCCGACGCGCTCGTGCTCGCGGGACGCGGTGCCGAGGGTGCGAAGGAGTTCCTCACGGCCGCAGAGGGGGCTCACGCGGCGGATGCTCTCGAGCTGCAGCGGCGCGCCGCCGAGCAGTTCCTCCGAAGCGGTCACATCGACGAGGGGCTCGACGCGATCCGTGGCGTCCTCGCCGCCGTCGGCATGACGCTCCCTCGGACGGCGCGCGGCGCGCTCTTCTCGCTCCTCTGGCGCAGGGCGTACCTCGCGGTCCGCGGGCTCGGGTTCCGCGAGCGTGATCCGAGCCAGATCTCGGCCGAGATGCTGACCAAGATCGACGTCTGCTGGTCCGTCACGGCGGGGCTCGGCGTCGTCGACATGATCCGTGCGTTCGACTTCCAGACACGTCAGCTCGTACTCGCACTGGAAGCGGGTGAGCTCCACCGCATCGCGCGCGCGGTGGGTTTCGAGCAAATCGGCTCGGCGGGCGATGGCATCGGGAGGAGCGCGCGCACCGCGCGCCTCACCCGCCTCGCGTACTCGCTCGCAGACAAGTGCGGCACCCCTTACGCGCGCGGTGCCGCTCTCTCGTGGCATGCCGCCGCGGCGTTCATCGAGGGGGACCGACGTCAGGCGCTACGCCTGATGACGGAGGGGGAAGCGCACTGGAAAAAATGCATCGCCGTGCGCTGGGAGCTGAGCTCGCAGGTCAACTTCCAGCTGTGGACGTTGTGGTATCTCGGCGAGCTGCGAGAAATCACCCGGAGGCTCCCGCGCGAGATCGCCGACGCGCGTGAGCGGGGCGATCTCTACCTCCTCACGTCACTCCAGACAGGCCTGACGAACAGCGGATATCTCGCGGCAGACGATCCCGATCGCGCGTTCCAGGAAGCGACGACAGCGATGGAGAAGTGGTCGAATCGACACGTGCATCTGCAGCACTACTTCGCGGCGCTGGCGCACGCGCACGTTCATCTCTACCGCGGCACCTGCGACGACGGCGTGGCGCGACGCCTCCTCGATCAGTGGCCCGGGTTCCGCTCTGCCATGCTCTTCCGGGTCGACAACGTCCGCATCGAGGCCGTCCACCTGCGTGCTCGCTGCGTCCTCGCCGCGGCCTCGTCGAGCCCCGATCCGGAGGTGCATCTGCGCCAAGCGGAACGCGATGCGAGGGCGCTCTCGAGGGAGCGCGCGCCGTGGGGCAAGGCCCTCGGGCTCCTCGCGTCCGCGGGCGTGGCTGCCTCTCGCGGTGACCGAGAGCGCGCGGCGTCGCACCTCGCCCGCGCCATCCCCGCGCTCGAGGCCGCGGACATGCAGCTCTACGTCGCCGTTGCACGCCGTCGCCACGGCGAGCTGCTCGGCGGCGACGCGGGGCGGGCGCTTGTCGACGCCGGCAACGCCTTCATGACGGCGCAGGACATCAAGCAGCCCTCGCGCTGGGCCGAGATGCTCGCTCCCGGGTTCTCGCCGGTCTGTAGGCCGCGTCTTCTGAACGCGTAGTCGTCACCCCGCGTCGAATCCCGCAGCGAGCATCGCGGTGATTTTCTCCGGACTCTGGACTCCCTGAGCGCGCATCCACGCCGTCGCGTTCTCGACGAGCGCCGAGCCTTCGTCGCCGCCGAGCAGCGCACCGAGCCTCCGCCTCGCGCAGGCGGCGTAGAGCGCCATGTCGGCCGCATCGAACCCGCGCGCTGCGCCCTCGAGGGCCGCGACCGCGACCTCCCGCTGGCCCCGTCGCGCCGCGACGCCGGCGTCGATGACATCGGCAAACGCCGTGGTCCACACCATCTTCTCGGCCCGGAGAGCGCGCGCTTCGCGGACGGCGACGTGCAGGAGATCGACGTTCGGACTGCGCATCGCAGCGGCGAGGGCACCGCTCCCGCGCAGCATCGCGGCGCGCCCTCGTACGACTTGATTCCGAAGCAGGAGGGATCCGCGGAGCGGTCGTGAGGCCACGCGCATCCGGTCGAGTAGCTCGGCGCCGTTGCCTTCGTAGAGATCGATCATGCAGCGAGACTCGAGCTCCCACCAGTGCTGGACGAGGAACCCGTGCCGCGACCAATGGCTCATCGCCTCCGCCACCACGTCGAGCGCGCGCCCCGGCTGGTCCTGGATCAGCGCATGGACGTTCCCGACGCGCAGACTGGTCGCGAGGAAGAGGTCTCCGCGTTCGTCGGCGCCGCGTTGCAGCGCGGGGAGTCGCCGCGACATCTCGTCGAGGCGACCGAGCTGGAACAACACGTTGAAGCCGAACGTCTGCACCGTGGCGAGCTCCCAGCGCATTCCCGCGCAGACCTGCCAAATCGACGCCGCGAGGTCGAGCTTCTCGCTCGCAGCGCTCCAGCGACCGCACGAGTATTCGACCATCCCGCCGCACGTGAGGATGTAGCCCCGGGCCTCCGGTTTCCCCAGCGTCGCCCCGAGGCCCTCCGCGGTCGCGAGGATCGAGCGGGCTCGCTTCTCCGTCGGCGCGCCCACGATGGAGACGAACACCGCCTCCGTGGCGAGGGCTCGGCAGAGCCTCCAGGGCTCTCCCGCTTGCAGTGCGAAGAGCGTTGCGCGCGCCTGCATGTGATTGGCGCGCATGGTGTCGACCGTGCCGAGCGCGGTCGCGACCGACCAGCACACGTCGATGCGGGTGAGGGCGTGTTGCGGGATGACGCTCACATCTCGCGGTTTGAATCCGAGTCCACGAATCCGCAGCCAGAGCCGGAGGAAGACCAGCGCGATCAGCGCGCGACGCGGGGTGCTCGCGAGCTTCACACCCACGTGCGCGAAGACCTCTCGTACCGCTTCCAGCCCGCGAACGATGTGACCGCTCTTCACGAGCTGCTCGGCGGCGCGCCGACGCAGATCCATCTGCTCGGCCGCGTTCGCGCCGTCGATCGCACGCAGGTACTCGTCGGCCGCCTCCGCCCCCCGCCCAGCATTGGCGAGGCCGTCGGCGAGCAGCACCCGCAGGTCGCGCGGCGGCTTCCCCGTCATCTCCATCGCGAACTGATACAGCGCCACGGCGCGATCGAACGCGAGCGCGCGTGCTGCTTTCTCGGCGGCGCGGAGCGCATGGGTCGTCGCGTCCTCGATCGCTCCTGCCGCGCGAAAGTGGACGAACAGTGCCTCCGGGTCGGGGCTCACGGTCTCGCGCAGCGCATGGGCGAGCGCCAGGTGACATGCGCGGAGCGAGTCCTCGTCGAGCATCGCGACGACGGTCTCACGGACTCGATCGTGGTAGGGCTCGATGCGCGACGACTCCCCGGTGCCGCTCGTGCGAACGAGGTGTCCGACGCGCGCGATCGACACCGCCTGCGCCCAGTCCGATGCGTCGAGCTCCGACGCGCGCTGCGCGACGCTCTGGACGATCGGTCGTCCCGCCACCGCAATGAGGTGGACCACCTGCAGCGCGTGGTCGGGGAGGTCGAGCACGCGGTCGCCGAGGACCTTCTCCAGACGCAGCCTCGTCGACGAGACGTGCGACGCGTGCGACTCGACGAAGCGGACGATTTCGGTCAAGAAGAACGGGTTCCCGCCGGACTCGCTCGCCACCGTCGCGATCAACGCTTCCGAGGCGTCCGGCCCGAGCAGGAGCCGCGAGAGCTCGCGGCAGTCCCCCTCCGCGAGCGCTTCGACCGCGACGCTCCTCGGTTCGCGCGGTCTCAGCACCTGCACGCGCGGGTGACGGAGCGCGCGGAGGGCGGGGCTCGTCGCCTCGTCCTCCGACCGGTAGCCGAGGATGAAGAGGATGTTCGGCGCGTCCGGAGGTGACGTCAGGTCGTTGAGGAGCGCGGCGCTGTCGAGGTCGCTCCACTGCACATCGTCGATGAAGACGATGAGCGGCCGCCGATCCGCGAGGCGCGCGAGCAGCTCGCGGAGCGCACCGAATGCGCGCAGGCGTAGTTGCTGCGGGTCCGAGACCTCCGCACGCTTCGCGGCCGCAGCGACAGCATGGACACGCTCGAACACCGGAAAGACCCGCGCGAGCACCGACGGGTCGGTGGGCATGAGCTTGTCGGCGTCGTTTCGCGGCTGCTTCCTCAGGTATCCGCTGAGCGCGTCGATGACGCTGTCGAAGCCCTTGTAGGGGACCGACTCGCGCTCGTAGCACCGCCCCTCGAGAACGACCGCCTCGTCGTTCGCCTTGATCGCGTCGAGGAAGTGGCGGACGAGCGAGGTCTTCCCCATCCCCGCACCCCCGTGGACGAAGACCGTCTCCCCAACGCCTCCACGCGTCGCGGCGAACGCCTCACCGAGGATGCGCAAGGCGTCGGCGCGCCCGATCAATCGGGGGACCGTGGTCTGATAGGTCGTCGCCTTGGGTGCGGCCGCTGCCGCCTGGACGCCGAGTCGCCTCAGCACTTCGGTACCCTCTGGCCGCGCTTCCGGCCGTCGTCGCAAGAGCGAAGCGCAGAGGTCGTCGAGGTCCTCGGGACACGAGGGGACGAGCTCGCGCGGGCGCGGAGGCTCGAACTTCTGCTTGTCGATCAACACCTGCATCGGGCCCCCGATGAAGGGTGCTCGGCCGGTCAGCGCTTCGAAGAGGATGACGCCGACCCTGTACCAGTCGCCAGCAGCGGTGAGGGCTCCGCCGGCCCCTTGCTCGGGCGCCATGTAGACGGGCGTGCCGAGGATCATGTCGTGGTCGCTGGCGTCGCGCGCCTCGTTCGGCGTCCCGAGCTCGGCGACGATGCCGAAGTCGAGGATCACCACGCGCCCCTCGCGGGTCACGAGCACGTTCGTCGGCTTGAGGTCGCGGTGGAGCTTCTTCGCGGCGTGGAGCGCGGAGACCCCTTCCGCGAGCTGCGCGAGGGAAGATCGCAGCCGGACGAAGTCGGGGAGGTGCGCGGGATGATCACGCCCCCGAACCAAGTCGGGCGGCGACTCCGGAGCCGATGCCAGAACACCTGCCCGAACAGCTGGACGAGCGGCATTGGTCTCGGTGACGTCGAACGGACTGTCGAGCGTGTGCGAAATCGGACGTACCGTGCCGAGCACGTAGCTCAGGAAATCGACGCCGGAGACGAGCTCCATGGTGAAGAACCAGTCGTCGTTGGCCGAGACGAGCTCGTGGAGCTGCACGAGGTTCCGGTGCGAGACCTCACCGAGGGCCCGGAATTCTCTCTTGAACCGATAGAGCGCGGCAGCGTCGAGGCGGGTCAACGCCTTGAGCGCGACGTGGCTCTGTCGCTCTCGGTCGATCACCTCGTACACGATCCCGCAGCCGCCTTCGCCGAGCGTTCGCACCAGCTCGAAGCGCGGAAGCAATGAGAAGTCCACCGCGCGAGGGTACTCTTCGAGCCCGCCGCTCGCGTGTCGAAGATGGCGGGGCCAGCACCGAGCGCGGTCGGCCGACGCTCACCGGCAGCGAGCGGACGCCGCGTCCCTTCGTGCCCCGGTGCCGTGCGTTACTTGAGCGGGGTGAGCAGGCGCTGCACGCGCTTGGACGGCGGGCCCTCGGCGAGCATCGGGGCGATCTTCGCCATGGCGCCCGCAGCGAGCCCATCGCCCGCCGCGGCATGAGCGCCCATCAGCTGCTCGGCGAGCCACCGATCGGTGGGATCGCATATGCGCGCGTGCTGGAGGTTGCGAATGGCGACCGCGTGGTTGTTTGCGTCTCGCGCGGTGAGCGCGAGCGCCACGTACGCCTCGAGCGCGTCCGGTCCGGCGGTGGTCGCGTGGTCGAGGACCTCGATCGCCTCCTCGCGTTTTCCGAGCCGAAAGAGGAGGACGCCCTTCTCGAGGAGCGCGCCGGGATGCTCGGGGTACACGCGCAGCGCGCGATCGAGCGCCGCCGTCGCCTCGCCCACCATGGGCGGGTTGGTGAGCACGCACACCTTGGCGTAATCGATCAGGGCGGTGACGTCGTCGGGCCACAGGCGCACGATCGCCGCCCGCAACAGCCGCCATTGTTCGTAGTCCTCCGGTGTCTGCGCTCGACCGCTCGACAGGACGCGCGCGATCTCGTCGTACACCTCGGGCAGCTTCGTTCCGTGCTGCGTCGCAGCGACCAACCGCAGAAGTGCGTCGGGGCGGCCGGCCAGCTGGAGCCCGACGGCCTCGATCGCGAAGAGCTCGGGACCGGTCGCGCTCTCACCGATCAGCGAAGCGAATGGCACGACCGCGGTGAGCTTCGGCGGGTGGACTTTCGCCGTCGGGTTCGTGGGAGGATCGATCCGCGCGCGGATCCAGTGATCGGTCGTGGGCAGCGCGACGTCGGGCACCTGCATGCGAAAATCGCCCGGCGTATCCTTGCGCATGTGACAGCTCGGACAGTTGTCGAGCGCGGCGTGCCGCGTTGCGCTGTCCATCTTGCAGGAGCTCTCGCTATGGCAACCGAGGCACGCCTTGCGCCAGGTCGCGGCCGGAACGCCGACGGAGGTGCCGTGCGGATCGTGGCACGTCGTGCAGACCAACTTGCCCGCTGACTTCTTGAAGCACGCGCTCCGCACCATGCGGTCCGACTGCGCGGTCAGCTGGAACCAGTTGGTCGAGGGCTCGGCCTGCACGTAGTTCATGCGATACGCGTGCAGGGGCTCGTCGGGCCGCGCGCTGTAGATCGTGCGCCCGGCGCGGAGAATCTCGGCGATTCCCTGGAGATGGCACTGCGCGCAGAGACCGACCTGTCGCGTCACGGGGAGCGCGCGCGGGTTGACCACGTCGGCCGGGAGGAGCGACTCGGAATGCTTCTTCCCGGGGCCGTGGCATCGCTCGCAGCCAACGCCGCCGGGAGCGGGATCCGTCACCGCATCGAAGCTTCCCTGCAGATGCTCGGGAGCCTCGGTGTGGCACGCGATGCATTGCGCCGCGAGCGGACGCTCGAAGCGGCCGCCGGACTTGAACCCGGGGTCGAGCGACCACTTCGCTGCCCCTGGATACCAGTCGATCGGGAATTGGTAGACGAAGCCGCCGATGCGATAGCCGAGCGCCCGACCGAAGGTGTCGGAGGCAAACGTGTGGGTGACCTCGCGGCTGAAGGTGTGAAGCGCGGTCTGCCCGTCCGGTCCGTTCAGCCGCTCCTCGATGAACAGCCGCTCGCCCTGCCGGTAGGGGCGGTAGAGGAACCCCGACGTCGGGTGCTTGACGGTTTGTCCCGCGTCGAAACCCTTTCTCAGCGAGGCGCGCTCGGCAGGCCCGATCACCCGAATGCCCGTCCGGGCCATGGAGTGGCGTTCGTATTTCGTAGCGATCGCCTGGTGGCATTCCGCGCAGCGTGCGCTGCCCACGTAGCCGGCCTCGCGCGTGCGACCGGTCGCGATCGGGCGGTTCCAATCGAGCGGCGTGGCATCGAGCTTGAGGGCGCCGAGCGCGTCGACGGCGGGCGGCAGCGGCGCCGCGGACGGTGCCACCGAAGCGGTGGACACCGGTGGTGGTGTCGGCGGCGCTCTGCGAACGGCGTAACCGACCGCCGCGAGGACCAGCACCACCGAAACCGCGACTCCGATCGTCGTCTCGCGTTGCATCGGTCCCATCATCATCAATCTTGCCCGGCGAGTCGATCGAGTACGCTGCGACTCAGCCCATGGCCGAAACCGGCCGAGACCGTCGACACCAGCGCGAGCAAGGACGCCGGGGGTAGGTGTTCATCGGCGAAGGCGGTGGCGAGCGACGCTCGTTGGGTGGGGGAGATGCGCCGTACTTCCGTCTTCGCCATCGAGTGTGTGCCGTAGCGCGCCGCATCGCTCGATGGCAATCGACGCAACGTGCGCTGCCGACGAACCCGGAGCGGCCTACGTCGCCCAACGGCCGCGACCAGTGGATCGGTGTGCCGTCGAACTCCAAGCCCGCGAGAGGATCCCAACCGCCCGCCAGCACCGGCGTCCGCGTCGGCCGGCCGAAGCACGCGGGAGTCCACACGTGTAGACGCGGGAGTTGGGCTGATCGCTCGACTCCACTCTCGTCGCCCTTCCGGCGCTTGGCGCCCGCTGCCGGCGGCGATGACCGAGGATCGTTCGCGCGCCAGCAATCGGCCGCGGAGCTCGCGCGGATGCTCTTCAGTGAGCCGGTGCGATGCGCGCGGCGCGTCGTCGCGCGATCCACGCGATCAGCGCGACCGAGGCGAGGACCGCGCTCGTGAGCAGCGTGATGCACCCGGGCACGAAGGCGCGCATGATCGTTGCGCAATAGGCGTCGGGAAAGATCGCTCGCAACCTCGCGACGACCTTCAACCATCGTCTGGGATGGCGCCGAGCTCCAGATACATCGGCGTCGGTTGCGGGCGATCCCCGAGCTCACCTGCGTCGACGTCGAGCACCTCGAACCCGAGCGTCTCGTAGAACGCGATCGCCGCGGGCTTCGCGTCGACCACGACGCCGATGCAACCGACGTCGCGCGCGAGACGATGCGCGAGGATGAAGACGAACCGAAGCAGCGCCTTGCCGACACCCTTGCCCTGCGCACGCTCGTCAACCGCGAGGCGCGCGAGACGCAGCACGGGGAGCGGGTACGCGGGCAGGCGACGTCGCTTCGCGGCGGGGAGCGCGTCGACCATCACCTCGGAGGTCACGACCGTCACGAAGCCGAGGATCACTGCGTCTTCCACCGCCACGTACGTCGTCCCGATGTGGTGTCGAAACTGGTTCTGGCCCGCGAAGCGTGCGAAGAAGCGATCGAGATCCACGTCGCCCGACCGGAGCTCGGAGCGATCGTCGTCGCGCTGCAGGCGGCGAATCTCCACGCCTCAGCGCGCCTCGTTCTTTCGCCGCTTCGAGCCCGCCTTTGGCTTCGAGGGCTCGCCCGCCATCAACGCCTGCATCGCCGCGGTCGGCTTGCGCGGATTTGCGATCCTACCGCTCACGCGATCGAACGAAGCCGCGTCGAGCACCAGCTTGGTCGGGATGATCACGTCGGCGGGGAGCTCACGGAGCGCCAGCAAGTGATGCCGGAGAGCCTCCTCCACGAGGTACCCCTTCTTGACGCCGTGCGCCTTCGCGTAGCGCTCGAGCTGCTCGCGGGTCTCCTCGGACAGGTAAGCAGAGACTTGCACATCGGCCATGGCGCCCTCGTTTCTACGAAAGTGTAGGTGTTGCCGGTGCGCCTCGCCAGTCAGAAGGCGCCCGTCGTCGTAGTCGAGCGACACGCGCTCCACGAAGGCGTCCGTTCTCGTGCGCGGACGCGTGGCCGCTGAGGATCGCGATCCGAACGTCATGACGCGCGCTCACTCCGAACTGGAACACTCCATGACGATGGTCGCGGCGCCGTCGCCGGCGACAACGGTGAGCGCTGTCGATCGATCTGCTCGACCAGTCTCGGCCCCACGACTCCAGCGCGTGCCCCGACTTCCTCTCGAACGAGCTCGGCACCTGCAAGCACCACGGCAACGAGGGCAGACGACGACCGCGGCTGCGAAGGTTCTACGTACCTCTTGGTGGACGCGAAGAACGGGGTGAAGATCCTCGACGTCGGGCGCGGGCCGCCCACGTTTTCGGCGCATCGCGACCCTTCTGA
>JBKJQC010000924.1:0-8848 GCA_046593995.1 Polyangiales bacterium | reverse complement strand
TCGCGGGTGCTTCGGTCCTCGTGCGCATCGACCTGCCGCGGCCCGCGGTGTTCGTCGCGCTGATCGCGGTGCTCTATCAAGGTGACGTCGCGCTCGGAACGGAGACCCATGCGCTCTTCGGCGCGGTCGGTCGGGCGGCGAGCCTGGTCTGGCTCGTCGCGTTCGTGGCGAAGCTGCGCGCGCTCGCGTGGGCGCTCCGCCTCGAGCTCTCGTGGTCCGCATGGATGGTGCCGTCCTTCGGCGCGCTCGGGCTCGCGACGATCCCGCATCTTTCGCGCGCGCTCTCGTCGCACGCGCTGACGATGGTCGTCGGGTTGTGGGTCTTCGGCGTCGCGACCGCCGCACTGTGGACGACGCGGAGGGTGATGCCGACACGCGCGCTCGATGCGTGGGGACGCACGGTGCTTCGGCGGGCGCTCCTCGCGACGTGGACCATCTGGGCGGCGCTCGCGGTCGCGCACGCGCTCTTCTGGACGAGTCACTACCACCTCGATCACGGCGTGTTCCTGCCGGTCTGTGCCCTCGTGACGACGCGCTGGGTTCGTCGCGAGTGGGCGGTCCTCGCGACGGTGTCGTGGGCGGGCGTGTTCGTCGCGCTGAGCACGCCCGAGCTGTTCCAGACAGCTGCGCTGATGAGCGCGGTCGTGTTCTCGCTCCACGCGCTACGAAAGCCGTTCCACCCCGAGCCGGGCGGACAGCCCGCGGCGCGCGATCACTACCCCGGTGCGGCCGTCGACCACGCCGCAGAGCCCGTGCCCGCGTTCGCCCCATCGCCACGTGCAGCGCTCGCGCGTCAGCTCGCGTGGGCGGGGTATGCGGTGTACCTCGCGCTCTGGACGTTCAGCTGGTCGGGCGGCGCGCTGCCCGCGCACATCCTCCCGCTCGACGTCGTCGCGTCGGCGGCCGCGGTGCTCTACGTGTGGAGGACGGACGCCCGCGTCGCCGTGCTCCCCCTCTTCGCGACCTACCTGCACGCGGCCGTCGTCGCTCGCGTGGTCCGCGCGCCGCAGTCGACGCTCCAGTGGGGCGTGGCCACCGTCGCGATCGGCTTCGGCCTTCTGTTCGCGGGCGTCCTCGCCAGCTGGCGGTTCGGGCGCGAGGACCGGCTCCGAAGAGTCGGCTGAGCGATCAACGTTCGCGGTCGTCGGACGCCACGCGCTCGCCGATCGCGATCGTCACGCTGTTGGCCTTCTCGACTGCCGTCCGCCAGAGGATGCGTCCGTCGATCCCGAGACACTCGACGACGCCGCTGCCGCCGACGAGGAGACGATCGCCTTCACGCAAGAGCGCGGGGCGGCCGTTCGCGGCGATCACGGCTCTCCAGAGCGTGCGTCCCGAGCGCGCGTCGATCGCGCCTGCTTGCCGCCAGCCGGCGAGGTACACGCGCTCCGGCGTCACCACCATCGCGCCCGCGGCGGCATCGCCGAAGTCTTCGTTGGTCCACAGCGCGTTCCCCGTCGCGAGGTCCACGGCGTTTACGGTCTTCCCCGCCGAGACGATGCAGAGCGTGGCCTCTTCTTCGCGATAGCTCATGAACCGGAGGAGACGAGGAGCGCAGCGCGGACGCAATGTCCGGACGGCCGTCACATCGAGGAGATGTCACCTCGACGTGCCCCCAGCGGCCGCCGGCGCCGTCGCGAACCGCAGGATTTCTCGAAGGATTTGCGATGCCTTGTTTGGCATCGGCCGTGCAATCGACGTCTCCCACGATGAACGCCACCACCCTGAAGCTTCGCTCGCTCCGCTCCCTCGCTGCCGTCGCCGCGGTCGCCTCGGTGACCATGCTCGCCCTGCCTGCGTGCGTCGCGACCAGCGCTGGCGAGGGCGAGGAGCCGTGGGAGGGAGAGACGGACTCCGAGGAGGAGCGCGGCGCCCAGGAAGTGACCGCGACGCCGAACTTCCAGCTCCCGTTCCCGTGCGGCCAGGCGTGGATCGGGCAGACGCGCACCGACCACAGCCCGCAGCTCGCGGTCGACTTCAACCGCACCAGCGACGAAGGCGACACGGTCTCGGCCGCAGCGTCCGGGCGCGTCTCACGCGTCGAGAACCTCGGCAACACGAGCTACGGCCGCTGGATCGAGATCAACCACGGCGGCGGGTACACGACGCGCTACGCGCACCTCTCGTCGCAGGTCGTCCGGGTCGGACAGCAGGTCTCGCGCGGTCAGAAGATCGGCGCCGTCGGCAACACCGGCGGCTCGTTCGGCGCGCACCTCCACTACGAGCAGCGTCGCAACGGCTACACCCAGCACGCGCGCTTCGGCAGCGCCGGTGCGGCGTACTTCGGCTCGCGCACGTACACGAGCAACAACTGCTCGAGCGGCGGCGGCGATGGCGGCGGCGGCGGCGGTACCACGGACGGTGGGACGGGACGCATCGACACGTCGGGCGCTCCGCTCACCATCCGCTCGGGACCTGGCACCGGCTACAAGGGGATCGGCACGGTCGCGGACGGCGCGCGCGTCACGATCCGCTGCCAGCAGACCGGCACCAGGGTCAGCGGCACCTTCGGCACCTCGAACCTGTGGGACAAGATCGGCACCGGCTACGTCTCCGACGCCTACGTCTACACCGGCAAAGACGGCCGCGTGGCCCCCGACTGCCCCTGAGCGGACTTCGTCCGTTCGCGATATCGTCTGCGCATGCGACGTCTGGATCTCTGGCTCGTCGCGGTGCTCGTGTGTGGCTGTGGCGGCTCGTCGGAGTCGACCGTCGATCCGCCGTCGGACGGCGAGGTGCTCGACAGCGCCCTGGACGATGGGGGGGCCGCAGACGCAGACGATGTCGCCATCACCGACAGCAGCGTGACCGACGGAGCCGCGTCCGACAGTTCCGCGTCCGACACCGCGCGGTCCGATGGCGCGCTGTCCGATGGCGCAAAGACCGAGACCGCTGCGGATGCGCCGTCGCCACCGACCGATGTCGGCACCGACGCTCCCGCGTGCAGCTGCCCGAGCTACACCAACGCCGCCTCCGCCGGGACCATCTCGAACGCCGCGTTGAACGAGATCTCCGGCCTCGCTTCGAGCAAGAGCAGCCCCGGCGTCATCTGGACCCACAACGACTCGGGGGACAGCGCGCGACTGTTCGCGATCGACACGAAGGGCGCCTTCCTCGGCGAGCTCACGGTCACCGGCGCGACCGCCGTCGACTGGGAGGACATCGCCGTCGGACCCTGCGCCGCGGGCTCGTGCATCTACGTCGGCGACTTCGGCGACAACGCGATGGCGCGCGACAACGACGCGCTCTATCGCATCGTCGAGCCGCAGCTCGATGCGAAGCCGTTCACCAAGCAGAGCGTCGCCGCGGAGAAGATCCCGTTCGCGTACCCCGACGGCAAGTGGAACGCCGAGGCGCTGCTCGTCCACCCGACGACCGGTGAGATCGTCATCGTCACGAAAGGCGGGAGCCCCGGCATCTACCGCTTCCCTTCGAGCTTGGTCGCCGGGACGAAGGTCACGTTGACGAAGGTGGGCGTCCCCGCCGGGCTCGATGGCGTGGTCACGGGAGGCGACGTATCCCCCTGCGGCGATCGCGCGCTGCTCCGCACCTATGCGAGCCTCTTCGAGTATCGCATCGCGGATCTCGTCGGGGGCCTCGCAGCGGGCCTCGCGACCGCGCCGACGAAGGTTCCGGTCGGCAGCGAGGGACAGGGCGAGGCCGTGACCTATCGCCTCGACGGCCGCGGCTACTTCACGGCGTCGGAGGGCACGAACGTCGCGCTCTTCGGAACGGCCTGTAAATAGGACGGTTTGCTCTACGACACGATGCGTCATTCGTGCTAGCGTGCCTGCCCGATGACCCGATCCCCGACCCCCCTCACGCGTGACGCAGGCATCGAGCTCCCGCTCATCTGCGGCGCCATGTACCCGTGCTCGAACCCGGAGCTGATCGCCGCCGTCAGCGAGGCCGGCGGCATCGGCATCGTCCAGCCGGTGTCGATGATCTTCGTCCACCGTCACGATCTGCGCGAAGGCATCCGCATGATCCGAGCGCGGACGAAGAAGCCGATCGGCTTCAACGCGATCATCGAGGCGTCGTCGAAGGTCCTCCTCGATCAGATGTATCGCTGGGTCGACGTCGCGCTCGAAGAGGGCGTGCGCTTCTTCATCACCGCGCTCGGCAACCCGCGCCGGGTCGTCGACGCGGTGCACGCGGCCGGGGGGATCGTCTACCACGACGTGACGAACCGCCGCTGGGCGGAGCGCGCCCTCGAGCACGGCGTCGACGGGTTCATCGCCGTGAACGGTCGCGCCGGCGGCCACGCCGGTGATCGCACGCCGGCGGCGCTGTTCGACGAGATCGCGCCGCTCGGGAAGCCCGTCGTGTGCGCGGGTGGCGTCGGGGACGAGGCGACCTTCGTGCGCATGCTCGGACACGGCTACGCGGGCGTGCAGATGGGCACGCGCTTCATCGCGACCGAGGAGTGCAAGGCGCACGCGGACTACAAGCAGGCGATCGTCGCCGCGCGCGCGGACGACATCGTCCACACCGAGAAGATCAGCGGCGTGCCGGTCGCCGTCATCCGCTCCCCCTACGTGGACGCGGTCGGCACCAAGGCCGGCTTCATCACCAAGCGACTCTTGCAGCACCCGCGCGCGAAGCACTGGGTGCGCTCGTTCTACTCGGCCCGCTCCGTGTGGCAGCTGAAGAAGGCCTCGCTCCAGGGCGCGGGATACCAGCAGTACTTCCAGGCCGGGATGAGCGTCGACGGTGTCAGCGGCATCGAGAGCGCAGGGGCGATCGTGCGCCGCTTCGGTGATGCGCTGCGCGTCGATTCGGAGAGCTCACGCCCAGTAGAGGTGCATGGCGAGTGAGCGTCGGTCGCACCCCTCCGGGATCTCCTTCGAGTAGGCGCGGCGGCAGAACAGCTCGATCGCACCCTGGAGGATCCCGCGCATCGTGATCCGGTTGTAGTGGAGGTCTGCGAGCGGGTAGCCCACGATCTCCACGCGTGCGTCCTTCGGGCCGAGCCGCGCGACGCCGATCGCGCCGCCGTTCATCGTGTGCGCCATGATCCGAGGCGTCTGTGCGAACACCGTCCACGGCGTGACGCCGGCGTTCTTGGCGAGCCGGGTCATGAACGACAGCGTCGTCGCGTTCGCGCGGCGCATCG
The DNA here is from genome assembly GCA_046593995.1 of Polyangiales bacterium. GTDB lineage: Bacteria > Myxococcota_A > Polyangia > Polyangiales > JADJMO01 > JALHOE01. The sequence continues at coordinate 3,732 of JBKJQC010000924.1, read as the reverse complement.
CGAGCCGTCCGATCTCGACGAGCTCGTCTTCCGCGAGGCCGAGCGTGTCGCACGCGGAGTAGTGGGCGCGGGCGACGTTCATCGGCAGCCACACGCCGGGAACGGCGTTGACGATCTCGTCGCGGTGCGCCGGATCGAGCGCGCTCTCGTACTTCGCCTCGAGCCCGCGCTCGCGGATGGTCGCGCGCGAAGCCGTCAGCCAGGTGCTGCGGAAATGCGTCGCATCGGCGATCTGCTCGCGCGGGAGCGGCAGCGGCACGACCCAGTCCATCCGTGAGAGACTAAATCACCGAGCGCGATTCTCGAACGCTCGGATTGAACACGGAGGCGCGGAGGCACGGAGGTGGTCCGTGAAGTGCTGCCGCGCGCACCCAGCCATGTCTCCCCGGCGATTGCATCGAGGAACGGACTCTGGAGCAAGGCCTCGAAGCGTCGCGATCGGCAGACTCTCGAGCCTCCGTGCCTCCGTGCCTCCGTGTTCAATCGATCAGGTACGCCGAGTTCGAGAATCGCGCTCGGCTATTCAGCTCGCCGGAGCGATCGCTTCCTCTCGCGCGACCTCACGGCTCGCAGAGACCGGCTCGGCGTCGCTCGGGCGGCCGAAGTACTCGGCATGACGCGCGTCGGCGTCGGCGCCGAACAGCATGCGGCAGGCTTCGCGGAGGCCGGGCGCCTCACGGAGCGCGCTCTCGTGGATCACCAGCGAGATCTTCGAGCGCCGGCGGAGGAAGTCATCGAGCTTCACGATCATCTCGCGACGCGCCGCCTTTGCGATCTCGCAGCGGAGGTACTCGGCCCCCTCGATCAGGAGCTCGCCGTTGCGCGGGTCGGCGCGGATCTCTTCGAGGAGCTGCAACGCCTGTTCGCCGTAGCGCCGCCAGAGCCGCTTCGAGAGGGGCTCCGACGAGCTCTTCGACGTCATCGCATCGAGGCGCAGGAGGCGGGCCTGGTGGAAGAACTCGTCCTTGATCTCGTCCGGCGGCTCGCCGTACCAGCGCGCCTTCGGGTAGGGGAGGTCGACCCCGAGGTCGCGGACGGCGGCCGCGATCTCGTCTCCGACGTTGAGGCAGTCGGTGAGCTTGCCGCCGAAGATGCTGACGTGTCGGTTCGCCTCGTCGACCTCGACGATGTGTTTCCGTGAGAGCTGCGCCCAGTCGGCGTTACCAGTGCCGCCCCTCGCGACGGCGAGCGGACGCACGCCGCAGCGCTCGGCGACGATGTCCTTCTCGGTGAGCGGCTGCGGCAGACGCAAGCGCTTGTTGATGTTCTCGAGGACGAAGCGGCGGTCGTCGTCGGTGACGTGCGTGATCGGCCCCTCGACGCGCGTGTCGGTCGTACCGATGCACGTGCGCGGGCCCATCGGGATGACGAAGAACAGGCGACCGTCGTCGGCGAAGAAAGTGATGACCCGCTTGTTCTTGGTGATGCGCGGGACGATGAGGTGGATGCCCTTCGAGAACACGTGGCGCGAGCCGGTCGTCACGCCGGTCTTCAGGTTCATCGTGTCGACGAAGGGACCGCACGCGTTGACGATCACCCGGGACCGCACGAGCTTCTCCTCGCCGGAGACGACGTCGCGCACGCGCGTCACCCAGAGGTCGCCTTCGCGCGTGCTCCCGAGCGACTCGACGTAGTTCGCCGCGACGCACCCGTAATTGAGGGCCTTGCGCACGAAGTTCCACACGAAGCGCGCGTCGTTGTCGTAGAGATAGGCGTCGGAGTATTCGAAGCCGCCGTCGCTCTTCTCGAGCGCGACGATCGGCTCCTCGCGCGCGATCTGTCCGGTCGACAACAGGCGCGGGCGCTTGGTGAAGAAGCTGCCGATCAACCAGTAGAGCCACGTGCCGAGGACGAGCTTCCACAAACCGTGCTTGAAGCCGCGCTCGTGGACGACGAAGAAGCGAATCTCCTCGACGGTGGACGGATAGCTGCGAATCAGGTGATTGCGCGAGACACAGAGCTTCCGCACGAGCGGGAACTCCAACGTCTCCATGTACTTGATGCCGCCCCACGCGAGGTTCGACGACTGCTGGCTCGTGAACGAGGCAAAGTCCGACATGTCGATCAGCGCGACCCGCGCACCTCGCGCGGAGAGGCACGCAGCGGAGACGGCGCCGTTGATCCCGCCGCCGATCACGAGGACGTCGAAGGTGCCTTCGGTGAGCCGGCAGACGTTGGCGCTACGCAGCGACGACATGTCGACGACGGTCATAGCGCGGACGCGCGGCGGAGGGCACCCATTGGCGTGCTCGTCGCCGTGGACGATGATGGCGGTCCGTTGCCCGTATGTTCGCGCATTGCACTGCTGCTCGCGCTCGTCGCGGTCCCCTCCCTCGGGTGCGGTGGTGCCGTGCCGCCGTCGTCGAACAGCGGAATGATCGCTCCGGCCGCATCGGTTCCCGAAGCGGCCGCTCACGGCGGCGAGCACCCGCCGTGGTACGCGTTCCGCGGCGCGTTCGCGTTCGGCGGCGCGTTCGCGGTCCACCTGTTCTACGAGCCTCTGACCTGCGCAGACCTCTCGGCGCACGCGCTGCCTCGGAGCATCGGAATGGTCATCCGATGGGAGAAGGGCGCGCGAGCGGCGCAGATCGCGCTCTATCGCCCGAAGGACGGCGACGTCACGCCGATCGCTGCGCAGGGCGGCACCGCCGTCGCGACGCTCGTGGAGGCGAACGAGACGAGCGGTACATTGCACCTGATCGCGAAGGATGCGTCCCTCGGGCTCGACGTGGACGAGATCGTCGACGTCGTCTGCTGCCCGTGAGCGGTCATGGCGTACACTCGGGTCCCGTGATGGACGACGCGCAGATGGTCCCCGAAGCGGGCGAGCTCGCGGACTGGCCCGTACCGATCCTCATCGCGTACCTCGCCGCGGATCCGGTGCTGTGCACGCTCGTCGTCGACGAGACGCACAAGTTCGTCTTCCGCGACGGTGACCTCGTGGGCGCGTGGACCGAGGGCGTCTCGTCCGCGGGCGCGGGCAAGGTGACGGCGGACGCGTGCATCGCTCGGGCCATGGCGGCCCCCCCCGAGGCTGCTTTCACCGTGCACCGCGAGTGGGACCTCTTGCTCGACCGGCCCTCGAGCGTCGACTGCCCGGGACTCCGCGCCATCCTGCTCACGGCCCGCGGTTGGGACGATCCCGACCGCATCGACGCGGAGATCGACGCGATGGTCGGCGACACGTCGCTCTGCCTCCTCGACGACGCCGTGCTCCACGAGTTCGGCTTCGACGAGGAGGAATCGGCGGTCGTCGGGCTGCTCGAGGATCCGGGGGTCGGAGCGTACGCTCACCTCCTCGAACGTGGCGATCCGCCCGTCGTCCGACGCGTCGTGTGGTCGTTGGCGGTCACCGAGCACCTCTCTTCGGTACCGTCGACCGTCCTGCTCGCCGCGGAGGATCACGAAACGGCACAGCGCTCGTTCGAGCGCGGCGACTTCGAGACCGCCGAGGCCCGCGCCGCACGCGCCGTGGCGTGCGATCCGCGTCCCGAGTACCGCGCGTTGCATGCATACCTGCACGGGCTTCGCGGGCAGAAGGCGGCGCTCCCGATCGCGATCGCGATGCTCGATCGCGCCATCGCCGACGATCCCGAGAGCGCACGCGCATGGGCCTATCGCGCCAAGCTGCGCGAGCGCGCGGGGCAGACCGCGCTCGCCGCGCCGGACTGGGAGAAGGCGCGCGCGCTCGACCCCCAGGATCCGCTGATCTCGCGCACGTCACCGACGCTG
>JBKJQC010000887.1:0-7931 GCA_046593995.1 Polyangiales bacterium | reverse complement strand
CCGGAGGCGACCTTTGCCATCTTGTTCACGCCACCGGGACCGGTGACGGTCACGTCGACGTCCTCTGTGCCGGCGTTGGCGACGACGACCGCGTAGTCGAAGATCGACCACACGTTGTTGGCGACCACCGTGGGCCAGAAATCACAGCCGACGTTCGACTTCGCGGCCGCGGCCTCCGCGCACGTCGTGGGCTCCACGGGGCCACCGTCGTTCATCGACACCGAGGTGTCCGTCCCCATCGCGCCGTCGGTCGCGATCGTGCCGTCCTCGGACGTGCCGTCGACCGGCGTGACACCATCCTGCATCACGACTGCGTCGACCGCGCCGTCGCCTCCCACAGCGCCGTCCGCTGCGGAGTCGGGCGGCTCGCCGAACGGGTTGACCGTCGAACCGCACCCCATGACGAGGATTGCTACGGGGAGGAGTCGGCGCATTTCCGGCATCCTCGCACCGGCTGGCGACGGGCGAAAGTGGATCCCCCGGATGGCTTAGTCTGCGCGACGTGCGGATCACTGGATCGGGAGCCCTCGCGGTCTGCCTCGCCTCGTGCGCGACGCCCTCGGCGCCGAGCGCTTCGGCCAAACCCACGCCGATCCAAGCACCGAGCGCCTCTTCGTCGGCGTCTCTGCCGATCGCCGCGGCGTCGCTGTCCACGGCGCCGAGCTCCTCGTCACCGAGCTCCTCGTCACCGGTCCCGAACGAGCACGACGGGTTCATCTCGCAACACTGGATCGGGGGCGATCCCAACAACTACGCGTGCACTCGCCATGCGCAGTGCTATCTCGCGCCCGTCGAGAAACCCGCCGCACCCGCCGCGCCGCCGTTCACGATGTGCCCGGAGCGTAAGCTCGGCATGCCGCTCGAACCGGAGTACACGCGGAAGCTACGCAAGGAGCAGGGTTTCGCGGCGTGCTGTTATCTCGCGCGCACGTGCAAGCTCCCGCTGCCCGAGGACTGACTTTGCTAGGGTGACCGTTCGATGATCGACAAGCGCGCGCTCCTGGCCGTGATCCGCCGCGAGATCGCGGAAGAGATCTCCACCGTGACCCGCCTCGCGAAGGACGCGGCCGACGCCGCCACCCACGAGGAGAACAAGCCGGAGAACGAGAAGGACATGCGCGCCACCGAGGCGTCGTACGTCGCGCGCGGGCAGGCCGAGCGCGTACGCGAGCTCGAACGCGGTCTCACCGCGCTCTCGACGATGATGGTGAAGACGTTCGCAGACGGCGCGATGATCGAGGCTTCCGCGGTCGTCGAGGTCCGCCACCGCGGGAACGTCGTGCGCTATCTGCTGGTCCCGGCGGCCGGCGGTCGTCGCGCGTGCGTCGAGGACGTCGAAGTGCAGACGCTCACGACCACGAGCCCGCTCGGCGAAGCGCTCCTCGGTCTGACCGCGGGGGACGAAGCAGAGGTGCCGGCGCCGCAGGGGATGAAGCTCTACGAGATCCTGCGCGTGGAGTGAGGAGTGATCACGACTTGTGGAGGAGCGCTTTGGCGCGGCCGATCAGCTCGAGGAGCTCGGCGCGTTCGCTTCCAGGCACAGAGGCGATGGTCGCGCCCTTCGCGATCGACTCTACGGACCCGAAGGTCCACTCTTTGGCGTAGGGGCTCTCCCGCAGGATCTCGGCGAACGCCGCGACCCCGATCGCGAAGCGGAAGCTCGCCGGCGCGATATCGAACGTCTTCGAGAGCGCAGGGGCGCCGAGGGTCCACGCGTTCTCGGTGGCGGCATCGGCGCCTCCGCTCGCGAACGGCGCCTTGTGGCGGATCCGCACCGTGAGCATCTTCGGAGAAGACTGGGGCTTCGGCTGCGGCTTCAGCACGACGTCGTAGATCGCCGTCACCGAGTGTCCAGCGCCGATCTCGCCGCCGTCGACCTTGTCGTTCTTGAAGTCCTTGTCGGCGACGTCGCGGTTCTCGTAGCCGAGGAGCCGGTACTGCGCGACGGCCTCCGGATCGAACTCGACCTGCACCTTCACGTCGCGCGCGATGACCTGCAGGAGGCCGTCGATCTGATCGACGAACACCTTCTTCGCCTGCTTCTCGTCGTCGATGTAGCTGTAGTTGCCGTCGCCCTTGTCGGCGAGCTGCTCCATCATCGTGTCCTGGTAGTTCCCGTTGCCGAAGCCGACGGTCGAGAGCGTGATCCCCTCGGTCTTGTACTGCCCGATCCGCTTCAGGATCTCCTCGTGCGACGACGCCCCGACGTTCGCGTCCCCATCCGACAGCACGATCACCCGGTTCACGTGCCCCTTCACGGCGGTCTTCTTGGCGAGCTTGTACGCAAGCTCGAGACCGTCGGACATCGCGGTCGATCCCTCGGCCGACAGATCGTCGATCGCGCCGTGGATCAGCCCCTTGTGCTCGACGCCGGTTGGCGGCAGCACCTCGCGGACCCAGCCCGCATAGGTGCAGAGCGCGATGGTGTCGCCCTGGTGCAGCGTGTCGGTGAGGAGGTGCAGGCTCTTCTTGGCGAGCCCGATCTTGTCCTCCGAGTGCATCGAGCCGCTCGTATCGACGAGGTACACCAGGTGGACCGGTTTGCGCTCGACACCCTGGACCTGCTTCCCCTTGATCGCCACGCGCACGAGGTGGTGCCCCTGCTCGAAAGGCGACGGCGCGCCCGCGAGGTGCACCGCGAACGGAGCATTGCCCTCGGGCGGCGCGTACCCGTAGTCGAACGAGTTGACGAACTCCTCGACGCGCACGGCGCTCTTCGGCGGAACGATGTTCTCACGCAGCTTGCGGCGCGAGATGGACCACGACGCAGTGTCGACGTCGATCGCGAACGTCGAGAAGCGGTCCTTGGTCGTGTCGACGAACGGATTCACGCCGTAGTCGGTGTAGTGCTCGGTGCTCGGCGGCGGGGCTTCGGCCTGCGGTGCATATTCTTTCGCGTAGGCGGGCGACGCGGCGCCGCCGGTCATCGCGTGACGGGATCCCCCGCCGCAAGCCGCCAAGAGAGACAGCGAGACGAACCCGAGCGTGCGCTTGTTCATGCTCGGAGAACGACGCTGCGGCGCAGACCTTACAGCCAAGCGGCTGCCCTCTCGGTGACCGACGCCGCGGCTCGGCCGCCGTCTCCGGAACGCGTGGATCGTCGGCCCGAACGTTCGCAAAGTTCGGCCCGGACGCTCGGTGTGTCGGCCCGAACGTTCGCAAACGTCGCCCCGAACGTTCGTAATGTTCGGCGCGACACGAACGCGGTGTGAACGTTCGGATACATGTTCGCGAAAACGCGAACGTTGCGAACGTTCGGCGCGTCGTGGCGCCGGAAAGAGATGGGAGACCCGCCCCGCGCGGCCCGCCGGCCGGTACTCGTCGCCCCTTGCGCGGCGCCGAAGTCAGGGGTGCGCTTCGCCGATGAGCGTGCGCTTGCCCGCGCCGACGCCGAACTGATCGCGGACCTTCAGCGCGCGCACGAGGTCGGCCGGGGTGCTCGTGCCCGCGAGCAGGCGGCGATACGCGTCGATCACGCGTCGTGCCTCGTCGCGGGTCTCGCGCACGAAGTCCACGCGGAAGCGGCGCACGCCCTTGTCGAGGAGACGCGGCACGAGAGCAGCGGCGCTCTGTGCATCGGCGTTGAACACCGTGTTGCGGCACCCCGCGTCGACGATGACCGGGTGCTCCTTGCCGACGTGATCGCGGACGTCGATGCGATGCTCCTCGCACGGGCGGCCGCAGGTGCGGTGATCGCGGCCTGCGCTCAAGAGGTGCGCGTAGAGGCAGTGCTCGGTGTGGAACGTGGGGATGCGATGATGGACGACGACCGCGACACGGCCGCGGGGCGTCGCGTCGACCAGACCATCGAGCTGCGCCTCGTCGAGGTCGAAGGACGCGGTGACCACGTCGAGGCCGCGCGACAAGAGGTAGCGCGCGGTGATCGAGCTCGTGACGTTGAGGGAGAAGTCGCCGACGAGGAACGGCCGCTGCGCTTTTCGCGCACGGGAGAAACGCGCAAAGGCGCCCCAGTGACGTACGAGCACGCCGTCCGGCGAGAGGCGCGCGATCTGCTCGAGAATGCCTTCTTCGCCGGGCTTCTCGACGCGGAGCATCGCGAGCGTCACCCGCAACCCGGCGGCCTTTGCCCGGAGCGCTGCCTTCGAGAGGCCGACGAGCTCCATCCAGTCGAGCTCCACCTCGGTGCATCCGGCGGCGATCGCTGCGTCGAGCTGCTCGTCGCTGCGGCAGAGCGGCACGAGGATCGGCGCCTCTTCGAGCGGCGCGATGTCCGGGAGCGAGGCGCGCACGAGAGCGACCGGATCGCCTTGACGCGTGGTCCGTCGATAGTCGCCGATGGCACGATCGAGGCTCGCGACGAGCGCGCGGCGGAGCGGCTTCAGCTCGGAGAGGGGGAGGTGCAACGAGGACGCGAGGTCGACGTCCAGCGATGCGAGTCGGAACGGTGTCCCGCCGAGCGCGCCGAGCTTCTCCTCGAGGACGACGCGATCGAGACCGGCGGCGCGCGCTGCGACCAGCGTGGCCTCGCTCTGCACCTGCGCGGTGCGATCGCGCAGCGCCTGCGGCAGCGCGACGCCACTCGCGACGATGGACGCTTCGATCGCCAAGGGGGTGCCGAGCGTGCCGGTCACACGGATCGCGAGCGCGATGCGTCCGTCGATCGTTCTCTCGATGACCTTCTCGGCGGCGCGGGTCACCGCGGGATCCTGGGTGATCCACACGCGATCGCCGACCTGCACGCGGCCGAGATCGGGACCGGGATTTCCGAAGCCGAGGATGGTCGTGTCGCCGCGCGCCTCGACGCGGAAGACGGGGCCGCCGGGCTCCTCCTTGTCCTCGGGGTGGCCGCCGTCGAACACGACGCCCATGCCGGGGCGCGGTGTCGGCGTGTCGATGTGCGGACCGCTCGCAGAGTCCGGCGCGCCGCCGAGGATCGGCAGAGAGACGCGCACCTTGCCCGCCGGAGACGTCCGCGCTTCCAGAGCGAGCGCACCGGTCCACGGGCGCTCGTCCTCGAGTGCGACGTGCACCTCGTTCCGCGCGACCTTCGTCACGCGTCCGAGCAGGAGGCCGCGGTGCTTCGGAAAGCGCCCTTCGACGAGCGTCTGGTGATCGTTGCCGACGAGGAACCCGTCCCCGAAGCCGCGCGTGTAGCTGAGCGCCATGGCCTGCACGTCGGCGCTGACGTTCGCCTCCTGCTCGGTCGTGAGCGGCGTGCCCGAGGTGATCGCGTCGACCCAGCGGCGGTAGCCACCGGTCGCGGTCGCCACGTACTGCGGGCCCTTCTGGCGGCCTTCGATCTTCAAGCCGTGCACCCCGATGTCGACGAGCTCGGGGATCGCGCGGACGCCGACCAGATCCTTCGGCGAGAGCAGGTATTTCACGTCGCCGAGGTCCTTCGCCTCGCCGTCGACGATCAGCTCGTAGGGCATGCGGCACGACTGCGCGCACTGGCCGCGGTTCGCGGAGCGGCCGCCCCACGCCTCGCTCGTGAGGCACTGCCCGCTCCAGCTCACGCAGAGCGCGCCGTGGACGAAGACCTCGAGCTCGAGATCGGTACCGCGTGAGAGCTTGCGGATCTCGTCGACGCCGAGCTCGCGCGGTACGACGAAGCGGGTCGCCCCGAGCTCCTTCGCGAACTCCGCGCCGGCGGCGCTCGAGACGGTCATCTGCGTCGAGGCGTGCACCTCGAGATCGGGCGCGATGGTCCGCGCGAGGAGCGCGACCGCGGGATCCTGGACGATGATCGCATCGGCGCCCGCTTCTGCGACGCCGCGGACGATGCGCGCGACCTCGGCGAGCTCCGGCTCGAAGACCAGCGTGTTGAGCGTGATGTACGCCTTTGCGCCAGCGCGGTGGATCTCCGCGACGGTCTCGGGGAGCTCGGCGAGCGCGAAGTTCTTCGCGCGGGCGCGGGCGTTGAAGCCGTCGTCGAGCCCGAAATAGACAGCGTCCGCGCCGGCGGCGAGCGCCGCGCGGAGCGAGGCTCGATCCCCCGCCGGGGCGAGCACTTCCGGACGGCCGAGCTTGGGGGACGCCATGACGAGCGGAGGATTAGCACGCGGACTGCCCCGGCGCGTCCGGACGTGGCGCGCCTGCCGTGCAACGATGTCGGCATGGCGATTCGCGGCCTCCCGGAGCCTCCGCGACAGCGTGCGAGCGGCGACGTGTTCCTGCTCGTCTCGATCGCCGTGACGGTCCTGCTCTACGTGATCCCCTACGGCCGCACCATCGGGTATCCGTTGGTCCTGGTCTCGACGCTCGTCCACGAGCTCGGGCATGGGATCGCGAGCCTGCTCGTCGGTGGGAGCTTCGACTCGTTCGAGATGTTCTCCAACGCGTCGGGCGTGGCGCGTGTCTCCGGGATCGGTGGCCGCTTCGCGAGCGCGACGGTGTCCGCCGGCGGGTTGTGCGGACCGGCCGTCGCCGCGGCGGTGGGCTTCTTCATGGCGCGTGGGCCCGAGCGCAGTCGTTGGATGCTCGCCGTCCTCGGCGTGCTCCTCTTGGTCGCCGACGTGCTGATCGTCCGGAGCCTCTTCGGCTGGTTCTTCGTCACCCTCTTCGGCGCGACGCTCCTCGCCGCTGCCCTCCGCGCGAAGCCGTGGCTCTCGCAGCTCGTGCTCTTGTTCCTCTCGGTGCAGCTCGCCCTCAGCGTGTTCTCGCGCGGCGACTATCTCTTCACCGATCGCGCGAACACGAGCGCCGGGAACCTGCCGTCCGACGTCGCCAACATGTCGACCGCGTTGTTCCTCCCGTACTGGTTCTGGGGGTTCGTCTGCGGCGGGTTCTCCGTCGTCGTCCTCGTCGCCGGGGCGTGGCTCTTCCTGCGCGATGCGCGCAATCGTACGACGGCGGCATGAAGCGCCTCGCGTTCGTCCTCTTCGCCGTGATGTGCGCGTGCTCGAGCACCACCACGACGACGCCGCTCGACGGAGGAACGTTCGTCCCGGGAGACTCTGCGACCGACGACGTGACGGCTCCGGAGTCCGGCGACGACGACGCTGCCGCGAGCGACGCAGTCCCCGAGGACGCTTCGGTGCCCGACGGCGCACCCGCGATGGAGGACGCGCCCGCCGGCGCCTGCAACGCGCTGAAGAACGACGCGCCGACGATCAACGCCGAGTACCTGAGCGGCCCCGTGCCGGCTCCGAAGGGGGGGACGATCGCGGACGGCGTCTACGTGCGCTCGCGATACGTCATCTACGACGCCGTCACCACGACGCCGATCACGGACAAGACGCTCGTGTGGTTCCGCGGCGGAAGGGCCGATTTCGTGCAGTCGCTCGACGGCAAGCCCGACGACCATTTCAGCGCGACGTACGCCACCGAGGGCTCCGGGCTGATCCTCACGCAAACTTGTCCGAAGACCGTGAAGAGCCCTTACAGCGAGTACGACGCGACCGCGACGACGCTGGTGTTCTACGACCGCGCGAGCAAGCGCGCGCTGCACTACACGCGTCGCTAGGACTCGAGACCGTCGTCCCCTCCGCGGCATCTGCTCCTCCATGCGCGCCACGACCGTCGACGGGAACGCGCTCGCCCGACGATGCGTATTCGTCGCGACCCTGGCGCTCGCCCCCACCTTCGTCGGGTGCGGACCAGTGCGACGCCCCGATGGCGGCGTCGGCCTCGTCGAACCGAAGATGCGCGCGCCCGACTTCACGGCGAGCGATCAGGACGGCAAGACCCGAACGCTCGCGGAGTACCGTGGGCGTCCGGTGGTCCTCTACTTCTATCCGAAGGACGGGACACCCGGCTGCACCGCGGAGGCGTGTGCCTTCCGTGACTCGTGGAAGAAGCTGGAAGCGTCGGGCGCCGTCGTGCTCGGCATCTCGCGTGACTCCGTCGAGAAGCACCGCGCGTTCGCGAAGGAGCACGCACTCCCGTTCCCGCTCCTCGCCGACGAGGACGGCGTGACCCGCGAGGGCATGCCGAGCGTGCTGCCGACGCCGTACGACTTGCAGATCACG